>JANMVO010000461.1:0-10749 GCA_031392805.1 Rhodoferax sp.
GGCGAGCGCCTGTGCCTGATTGGCAGCAATGGCGCGGGCAAAACCACGTTTGTCAACATGATCACCGGCTACTTAAAGCCCAGTGCGGGCCATATTTTTCTGGCCGGTGAAGACATCACCCAGCGCTCCCCGCGCGAGATCACGCGCCGTGGCGTGGCGCGTTCGTTTCAAATCCCCCAACTTTGTTTGCCCATGACGGTGCTTGACAACGTTTTGACCGCGCTGCATTGCGGCAGCGACAGCCGCCAGTTTATGAAAAATGCGAGAGATGGTGATTCGGTGACGCAAGCCATGGACTTGCTGGCGCGTTTTGGTCTGGCGCTCCAGGCCTCCCGCCCGGTGCTGGAGCTGCCAGGTGGCGTGCGCAAACTGCTTGACATTGCCATGGCCTTGACCGGCCAGCCCCGCGTGCTGCTGCTGGACGAACCCACCAGCGGCGTGAGCGCAGATGAAAAATTCAGCACCATGGACACCGTGATGCAGGCCATTGAACGCACTGCGGGCCACGCGCCCGTGACGGTCTTGTTTGTCGAGCACGACATGGACATCGTGCGCCGCTACGCCAGCCGTGTGGCGGCTTTTTACAGCGGGCGGGTGATTGCCGATGGCTTGGCGAATGACGTTTTGAACGATGCCGACGTGCAGCGCTACGTCACCGGATTCGCGCCGAACAGGGCTCAGGCAGAGAACGCGGCGCATGCACCCAACACACTGAACTCGCCGAAGGTAACCGCATGATCGCGCTCGAATCCGCCCGCGTGTCGATTCAAAACGTCGAGGTGCTGCGCAATTTCTCAATTCGCCTGGAGGCCGGCGCCATGATTGGCCTGATCGGGCGCAACGGTGCCGGTAAAACCACAGTCATGCGCGCCATCATGGGCCATTTGCCGCTGCTGGGCGGCACGCTCACGCTGGACAACACCGACCTGGCCAGCGCCCCCTCGCACGCCCGCGCGGCGCTGGGCATAGGCTACATGCCCGAAGACCGGGGCCTTGTGCCCGAGCTCACGGTGGAAGAGAACATCTGCCTGCCGCTGTGGGTGTCCAAAACCCTGCCACTGCGCGAGCGGCTTGATTTTGTCTACAGCGTGTTGCCCGAGCTGCTGGAGATGCGTGGGCGCCGCTCAATGCTGCTCTCAGGCGGCCAGCAAAAAATGGTCGCCCTGGCGCGCGCCCTGTCGGTTGGCACCAAGCTGCTGCTGCTGGACGAGCCGTTTGAAGGCGTGGCTCCTGCCTTGTCGCAACGCCTGTCGGAAGTGGTGGGCAAGCTGCGCGGCAGCGGCCTGTCCGTGCTGATCAGCCAGAGCGACTTGAACCACTCGCAAAGTTTGCTGGACGGCGAAGTGGTGATTGAGCGTGGGGCGAATGTGGCGGCGAAAATGTGACCCTGCTCTCGCCTATTGAGAGTTCCGAAATTCACGACACCGTTCGGGTCGAGCCTGCCTGAACCCAATTGAAGCCCAATAGATACCCAATTGCCTTCGAAAGCCACGAAACGAAATTCAGGCGTGGGCGAGCCGATGATGATCGTGTTGCGACGGTTGAACGTCCACACGCTTGCAAGATCAGGTCGGCGTGGCACTCAGTGCAGCGGCATCAAGGGGGAGGAATCGGCCCTAGGCCGAAACGAAGGACAGCCGCGGAGCTGAGTGGCACGTCGGCCTGGTCCTGCGAGGAAGCGGCGCGTGAACGCAGTGGCATTCAAAACCAGCCAAGTCTATGGCCTTAACACCAATGCTACTATATAAATAGCAAACTATCTATGCAGGACGCTGGTAATAGGCCTTACTGACCGCCGAACTGCGTTCAAAGCACTGCCGGGCAACCTCAGCAGCACATTCATTTCAATTCAATTCAGGCCGTCCCGCCCACCGTCAACCCGTCAATGCGCAGCGTCGGCTGGCCCACACCCACCGGCACGCTCTGGCCTTCTTTGCCGCAGGTGCCCACACCGCTGTCGAGCTTCATGTCGTTGCCGATCATGCTCACGCGCTTGAGGCATTCCGGTCCGCTGCCGACCAGCGTGGCGCCCTTCACAGGGTAGAGAATCTTGCCGTTTTCGACCCAATAGGCTTCACTGGCCGAGAAAACAAATTTGCCCGAGGTGATGTCAACTTGGCCACCGCCAAAATTGGTGGCGTACAGGCCCTTTTTGATGCTGGCCACAATTTCTTCGGGTGCCAATGAGCCGCCCAGCATGTAAGTGTTGGTCATGCGCGGCATGGGAATGTGCGCATAACTTTCACGCCGGCCGTTGCCGGTGGGTTTGCCGTCCATCAGGCGCGCGTTCATGGAATCCTGAATGTAGCCTTTGAGAATGCCGTCTTCAATCAGCACGTTTTTCTGGCTGGTGTTGCCTTCGTCATCGACGTTGAGGGAACCACGGCGATCCTTGATGGTGCCGTCGTCCAGCACGGTGACTCCTTTGGCGGCGACGCGTTTGCCTATTCTGCCGCTGAAGGCGCTGGAACCCTTGCGGTTGAAGTCGCCTTCCAGACCGTGGCCGATGGCCTCGTGCAGCAAGATGCCGGGCCAGCCAGAGCCCAGCACCACCGTCATCTCACCAGCAGGCGCGGGACGTGATTCAAGGTTGGTCAGCGCGGCATGCACGGCTTCATTGACGTATTTGTTGATGCATTCATCGTCAAAGTAAGCCAGGCCAAAACGCCCACCACCGCCGGCCGAGCCCATTTCACGGCGCACCTTGCCCGCGACGGTTTTTTCGGCGATGACGGTGACGCTCAGTCGCACCAGCGGGCGCACGTCGGCGGCCAGCGTGCCATCAGCGCGCGCCACCATCACCACGTCGTATTCGCTGGCCAGACCGGCCATGACTTGCGCCACGCGGACATCTTTGGCGCGGGCAAGCTTTTCCACTTTTTCGAGCAGTTTGACCTTGGCCGTGCTGTCCAGCGTGGCGATGGGGTCGAGGTCTTTGTACAGGGTGCGACTGCGCGCTACCTTTGCAGCGGGCGTTTTCACCCTGGCGGATTTGGACGCGACCGAGATGGCTCGCACCGTGCGCGCCGCATCCAGCAATGAGGCTTCTGAAATATCGTCCGAATAGGCAAACGCGGTCTTCTCACCGCTGACGGCACGCACGCCCACGCCCTGGTCAATGCTGAACGAGCCGGTTTTGACGATGCCTTCTTCGAGACTCCAGCCCTCAGAGCGGGTGTATTGGAAATAAAGATCGGCTTCATCGACTTTGTGCGCCTTGATTTCAGCCAGAGCGCGGATCAGATGGGATTCATCCAGGCCGAATGGTGTGAGTAAAAGGGATTTGGCAATAGCCAAGCGTTCGATGGTGGGTTCACGAGAGATCATGCTGGCATTTTAGAGGCTAGTCGCGAACACGTTTGCCATGCGCTTGTCGAAGGGCTATTGCTTAAGGCTTGGGCAAGGCTTCGACAAGCCTGTCCTGAACTGAGTCAAGGGGCTCAACCCGAGCGCGAACGGCTCAGCCACTGGAACAGCGCCGCGTCATCCAGCCCATCCAGCCCGCCCGCGCTGGCCTGCGCAAACACATCACGCGCCGCCGCACCCAGCGGCCCTTCAAAACCGGCCGATTGCGCGGCGGCGACAGCCAGCCGCGTGTCTTTTTCCAGCAGCGTCATGTGGGCGCGTGGCACGTAATCGCCGTCAATAGCCCGGCGCATGCGGTCCGAGCCGATCCAGCTCTGGCCGCTGGACTGCTCGATCACGTCCAGCGTTTTGGCCACATCCAGGCCCATCTTCTGCGCCATCACCAGCACTTCTGCTGCGCCGACCAGGTTGATGCCCGCCAGCAGGTTGTTGACCAGCTTGGTGCGTGCGCCGTCGCCCACGCGCTCGCTGATGCGAAACACCTTGTTCGACAGCGCCTCAATCAGCGCGCGATGGCGCTCAAACACCATGGGTTCGCAGGCCACCATCAGGCTCATGCTGCCATCGGCCGCGCGTGCCGGGCCACCGGACATGGGTGCGTCGATGGTGTGCAGGCCAAACGGGATGAGGTCTTTGGCGAACCGCTCCACATCTTGCGGGGCCAAGGTCGGGCACAGCATGACGACGCGGCCCAAGGGCATGGCCTGCGCCACGCCCTGCGCCTCGCCATCAGTCCCAAACAGAACCTTTTGCGTTTGCTGCGCATTTACCACGCAGATGATGGTTACTACTGAATTTATAGCTGCTTGTGCACTACTGACAAGGGCTACAGCCCCAAAAGACACCAAATTTTGCATTTTTTCGGCATCTACGTCGAAAACGCTGACCGGCCAGCCTTTTGAGAGCAGATTGCGCGCCATGCCACCGCCCATGTTGCCTACGCCGATGATGCTGACCTGGAACACTTCGTCATGAGAATTTTTCGACGGGCCGCCCCTGGAAAAATTAGCCCCCTCGGGGCTGAGGGCTGCGGCTTCAAATCCGCCTGCGCGGATTTGGACAGCCTGAAGAGGCGCTGGCTCGGGCAGTGCTGCGCCCTGCAAGGGCAGCGCAGTACGCGCAGCGACAAGCGTGGGGGTCATGACTGCACCAGCCGTTTCGACTTGGCAATCGACATCAAAATCCCCAGCCCCATGCCCAGCGTGACCATGGCCGTGCCGCCGTAGCTGATGAATGGCAGGGGCACGCCCACCACCGGCAAAATGCCGCTGACCATGCCCATGTTGACAAACGCATAGGTGAAGAAAATCAGCGTCACGCTGCCCGCCAGCAACCTGGAGAACAGCGTGGGCGCCTCCAGCGCAATGGTCAGGCCGCGCAGGATCAGGAAGGCAAAACCGGCGATCAGGGCCAGGTTGCCGGCCAGGCCAAACTCTTCAGAGAACGCGGCAAAAATAAAGTCAGTGGTGCGCTCGGGAATAAACTCCAGATGCGTCTGCGTGCCCTGCATGAAACCCTTGCCCCAGATACCGCCAGAGCCAATCGCAATCATGCCCTGAATGATGTGAAAGCCCTTGCCCAGCGGGTCACGCGTGGGGTCCAGCAGGGTGCAGATGCGCTGCTGCTGGTAGTCGTGCATCAATGGCCAGCGCACGCCCTCGGCGCATAGCTGCGGCTCAAACACCACCACCAGCACAGCGCCCGCCAGACCCAGCAGCACCGGCGGGGCAATCCAGTTCCAGCGCAAGCCGGCGAAAAAAATCACCGCCAGGCCGGCCACCAGCACCAGAATTGCCGTGCCCAGATCGGGCTGGCGCACGATCAGCCCGATGGGCACCGCCAGCAGAAGCGCCGCCACCGCAAAATCCAGCGGCCGCAACTGGCCTTCGCGCTTTTGAAACCACCACGCCAGCATCAGCGGCATGGCGATCTTGAGGATTTCGCTGGGCTGGATCACGATGCCGACATTGATCCAGCGCCGAGCCCCTTTTTTGGTGATGCCAAACAGCGCCACGGCCACCAGCAGCGTCACGCCCAACACATACAGGGGCACCGCCAGAGACATCAGCCGCTGCGGAGGTATCTGCGCCACCATGAAAAGAATAGCCCCCGCAATCAGCATGTTGCGCCCGTGGTCCTCAAACCGCGTGCCATGGTCGTGGCCGGCGGAATACATCGTCAATAACCCGGCACACACCAGCATGAACACGGCAAACGCCAGCGGGCCGTCAAAGCCGCGAAACCAGGGGAGGATTTGCTTGAAGACGGAGGTTTTTCCAAAGGATGCTGCCATGCCAGGATTATCGTGCGTGCAGCGCTCGCCAGATAATGGCGGGACAAGCTTCAGGAACCCACCATGACCCGCGAGTCACCCCAATTGACCCCACCGCACGCGCTGCCCCCATTGCCTGCCACCCACCTGCTTTACCTGCACGGTTTCCGGTCTTCGCCGCAGTCCACCAAATCCGTCAAAATGGCCTCCCGGCTGGCAGCCCTGAATCCAGAGGTGACCTGGTGGTGCCCGCAGTTACCACCGTCGCCGCGCGACGCCATGGATTTGGTCAGCCACGGCATTGCCAACTGGCCTCACGCATCCATGGCCGTCATCGGCTCATCGCTGGGCGGTTTTTACGCCACCTGGGTGGCCGAGACCACCGGCTGCAAGGCGGTGCTGCTGAACCCGGCGATCAACCCGGCACGGGACCTGGGCAACTACATTGGCGAGCAAACCGGCTGGCATGACGCCACGGAGCGGTTTTTCTTCAAGCCGGAATTTATTGACGAAATGCGTGCACTGGAACGCGTGGGTCTGGCGAGTGCGAAAAACTACTACTGCGTGATCGCCAAAGGCGACGAGGTGCTTGACTGGCGCGAGATGACAGCGCGCTACCCCGGTGCCCAGATCAACATGCTGGAGGGCAGTGACCATGGTTTGAGCGATTTTGACAAATACATCGATGCTGTGTTTACTTTTCTGGGTCTCCAGTAGCCCGTGCTTTTGCTGGGACAATTCCTCCATGTTTTTATTGTTTGAAGAAGCTGGAAAGTTTTTGGCCGGCAAGGTATTGTCAGAGGCCGAGTCGTCTTCGCAGGTGGAATTGGACAGCGGCAAGCGCGTCAAGGTGAAGGCCGCCAATGCGCTGCTGAAGTTCGACAAGCCGGCGCCGGCGGAGTTCATGAACGCGGCGCAGGCCTTGAGCCATACCATTGAGCTGGAACTCGCATGGGAGTTCTCCCCGGATGAAGAATTTGGCTTTGTCGACCTGGCGCGCGACTATTTCTCAAGTGACGGCAAACCTGCCACGCTGGCGCAGCAGGCGGCGGCGCTGTTGCGCCTGTTTGAATCGCCCCACTACTTTCGCCGCGCCGGCAAAGGGCGTTTTCGCAAAGCCCCGGCTGATGTGATCGCGCTGGCGCTGGCCGCCATTGAGAAAAAAAAGCAGGTCACATTGCAGATTGGGCAATGGGTTGCAGAGTTGAGCCAGGGCAGTTGCCCCGCGCCGATTCGCGAACAGCTTTACAAAATCCTGTTCAAGCCCGACAAAAACGCGCCCGAGTACAAGGCCGTGGTGGAGGCATCTCGCGCCACCCACCTGGCCCCGCTGGACCTGCTGCAAAAAGCGGGCGCGATTGATTCGCCGTACCAGTTCCACTGGCGGCGCTTCCTGCTGGAAAACTTCCCCAAGGGAACCGGGTTTCCAGCCATTGAAGCACCGGTCATCCGCGATGCGCTGCCGCTGGCCCCGGTGCAGGCCTTCTCCATCGACGACTCGGCCACCACCGAGATTGACGATGCGCTGTCAGTGCAGGGCCTGGGCACCGGCACGGTGATTGTCGGCGTTCACATTGCGGCACCGGCCCTGGCGGTGCAGCCGGGCGACGCCATCGACAAACTCGGCCGCACCCGCCTGTCCACCGTCTACATGCCGGGCTACAAGGTCACCATGCTGCCTGACGCCGTGGTGCAAAACTACACGCTGCAAGAGGGCCGTGACTGCCCGGCCGTGTCGCTGTATGTGACGCTGGATGAAGCCACGCTGGCAATCAAAAGCAGCGAAACCAAACTTGAGCGGGTGCCGATTGTCGCCAACCTGCGCCATGACCAACTGGATGCCATCGTCACCGCGCCATGGCTCGACAACCCCGATTTTGAGCATGAAAAAGGCCTGCAGCCCCCGTCGGTAAATCGTGAACAGCTATCATTTTTATACCGATTGGCAAAAAACCTGAAAGCCATGCGTGAGCTGGTGCGGGGCAAGCCTGAGACCTTCAACCGGCCGGATTACAACTTTCGATTGCTGGCAAACAAGGGGGCCGAACCCCAAGGCAATGAGCAAGTGCAAATCAGCATTCGCCAGCGCGGCGCCCCCTTGGACCTGATCGTGGCCGAGGCCATGATTCTGGCCAACAGCACCTGGGGCAGCTGGATGGCGGAGCTGGGCGTGCCCGGCATCTACCGCAGCCAGGCCTCTTTGCTGCCGGGCGTGAAAGTGCGCATGGGCACCAAGGCGCTGCCGCACGCGGGCATTGGTGTGAAGAGTTACGCCTGGAGCACCTCGCCGCTGCGCCGCTACACCGACTTGGTGAACCAGTGGCAGATCATTGCCTGCGCGCGCCATGGTAAAACCGCCGCGCTGGTGGCCCCTTTCAAGCCCAAGGATGCCGAGCTGTTCTCGATCATCTCCAGCTTTGATGCCGCCTACTTCGCCTACAACGGCTACCAGGGCGCGATGGAGCGCTTCTGGACGCTCAAGTATTTGCAGCAAAACGGCTTGAAAGAAATCGTCGCAACGGTGTTCAAGGAGAACATGGTGCGCGCCGACGACATGCCCCTGGTGCTGCCCGTGCTGGGCGCTGCCGGCCTGCCGCGCGGTGCCAGGGTGCGGGTGAAGCTGGGCGAGATTGACGAGATCACGCTGGACGTGATGGGCACGGTCATTGAGCGGCTCGATGCAGTGGCTGAAACCAGCGCTGAAGAAGAGCCTGAGGAGGATGACGAACCCGCAGCCGGACCCATTGCCATTGCCGTTGATATGGACCTGGAAGCTGACGTGGAAGTTAACGTCAAGGCGGGCCAGGCGCAGGCTGCGTCCATCGACAATCCGGTGACGTGAACCTGCGATCTTTGAGCCCCCTTCAGCTTGCCCTGGGCGCGTCGGTCGCCGTGCATGCGGTGTTGCTGACGGTGCGGTTTGTGGACCCGGAATCCTTCAACCGGATGTTTCAGGACACGCCGCTGGAAGTGATTCTGGTCAACGCCCGCACCAGCGAGAAGCCCGAAAAAGCCAAAGCCATCGCGCAGGCCTCCATGGCGGGCGGGGGCGAGGCTGAAAAAGGCCGCGCAACCACCCCACTGCCGCCAAGCGCTTTGAGCGAGATGGGTGAAACGCTTGAAGAGGAAACCCAGCGCAAACTGCAGTCGCTGCAGGAGCAGCAAAACCTGTTGCTGGCGCAGGTTAAAACCCAGCTGGCCGCCCTGGCCCGGCCCGACCTGAAAATGCCGGATGCCACGCCGGACCAGGTCGCGCGTGAGGAAAAACGCCGACGTCTGGTCAAACTGCTGGCTGAAATTGAGCGCCGCATCAATATGGAGAATGCGCGCCCCAAAAAGCGCTACATCAGCCCCGCCACGCGTGAAGCCACCTACGCCGTGTATTACGATAATTTCCGGCGTCTGGTGGAAGACAAGGGGACTGAAAATTTTCCCGAGATGGCAGGCAAGAAACTGTACGGCGAGCTGACCATGACCGTGGAAGTCAACTTCGATGGCCGCATCCTTAAAACTCAAATTGAACAGAGTTCTGGCAATAAGGCATTGGACCGGCGCGCCGAAATGATTGCCAGGAGTGCGGCGCCATTTGGTCGCTTCACCGAGGCCATGCTGCGCGAGGCAGGGGTGATCGTGGTGGTGTCCCGCTTCAAGTTCACACGAGACGAGACGCTTGAGACCCGGCTCACCGGGGAGTAGCCTGCGGTCGCCAGAAAATGCATTCCGCTTGAAACCCCTGCTGCGCTGGCTTGGCCTGCTCGCCGCTGCTTTTCTGGCGCTGCAACTTTTCTTTGTGGCGCGCATTGCCATGATGGCGGTGGTGGACCCGCAATCCACCGCATTCCAGCGCTCCGAGGCTTGGCGCCTTGCCACCGGACCAGGCACCCTTCGCTGGCGTCAGCAGTGGCTGCCCTATGCGCAGATCTCCGAGCATCTGAAACGCGCGGTCATTGCCTCGGAAGACGACGGCTTTGCCTACCATGATGGGGTGGACTGGGACGCGCTGGAGAAAGCCTGGCAGAAAAATGCCACGGCACAGGCTCAGGCACAGGCAAAGGAACTCGCCAAAGAACATGCGCAGGGCAATAATCGCGCCGGCACG
Organism: Rhodoferax sp.; assembly: GCA_031392805.1. Taxonomy (GTDB): domain Bacteria; phylum Pseudomonadota; class Gammaproteobacteria; order Burkholderiales; family Burkholderiaceae_C; genus JANYCG01. Next base: position 9,738 of record JANMVO010000461.1, read on the forward strand.
GCAGCGCAAAAAACACCGCCCATGGCGCGCGCACCCAAGGTCATTGGCGGCTCGACCATCACCCAACAACTGGCAAAAAATCTGTTTTTATCAGGCGAACGCAACCTGCTGCGCAAGGGCCAGGAATTTTTTCTGGCATTCATGCTGGAGAAGCTGCTGGACAAGGAGCGGATACTGGAGATTTACCTCAACAACGTGGAATGGGGCGAGGGCGTGTTTGGCGCCGAAGCGGCCGCTCAACGCTACTTTGGCAAACCCGCTGCAAGGCTGAGCCCCATCGAAGCGGCCCGGCTCGCCGTGATGCTGCCGCGGCCCAAATATTTCGAGAAAATCCCCAACTCCGCCTACCTGGCTTCACGCGCCACCACCATTGCCGCACGCATGCGCGGCGCTGAGTTGCCCTGAGTATCCCGGCCATGCGCGTCAAACTGATGAGTTGGTTTTTGCTGAGGTTGATCCGGTTTCTGACCAGCTCCCCGTCCGCAGCCGGTTACCTGCCGGACCCTGGGGACGCGTGTGCTTGTCCGCACGTGTTTTTCACTCCGTGAGGTGCTATTTTGGCCTCTAGCCCTTTCACTGCATGCATAGTTAGCTATATTTTTTATAGCCATTGCGTTCTATGAGAATTCTTGGCATAGACCCCGGCCTGCGCACCACCGGCTTTGGTGTGATTGATGTCGATGGTTCCAGGCTGGCCTATGTCGCCAGCGGCACCATCAGCACGACACACATCGACAAAGGCCAGTTGCCGGCGCGCCTGAAGGTATTGTTTGATGGCGTGAAGGAAGTCATGGCGCGTTACGAGCCCGACAGTGCGTCGGTGGAAATCGTCTTCGTCAACGTCAACCCGCAATCCACCTTGCTGCTGGGCCAGGCACGCGGGGCCTGCGTCACGGCGCTGGTATCGGGCGATATGCCGGTGGCCGCCATTTCAGAGTACACCGCCCTGCAAATGAAGCAGGCCGTGGTTGGCTATGGCCGCGCTGACAAAACCCAGGTGCAGGAAATGGTG
>JANMVO010000484.1:0-16152 GCA_031392805.1 Rhodoferax sp.
GACTGGATTCTGGCGCAGCTGCGCAAGTGCCAAACCGAGTACAACCTGCCCGTCATCGCCATCGACTACGTGCCGCCCAAAAACCGTGCGCTGGCCCGCGAAACGGCCCGAAAAATCAAGGCGCTGGGCATCATCCCCTGGGTCACCAACCCGGCCCTGGACATCATGGGCGTCGGGCAAGTGGAGGCATTGCCCCGCCAAGTGCTGGCGATCCACGACGAGCCCGGCAACCTGGCCGATGTGGCGCTGCACGAAATCCACCGTTTCGGCGCCTTGCCGCTGAACTACCTGGGGCTGGACGTGCGCTACGTGTACTACGGGTCCGCCGAGCTTGAGGCACTGTCACAACAGGCTCTGGCGGGTCGTTATGCGGGTGTGTTGACATGGTTCAATCGGGGCACTTTTCAGGAAACCGTGCCGCTGATGAAGCTGATGGGCGCGGCGCGCGAACAAAGCGTCCCGCTCGTCATGGTGGGCGATTTGCCAGGGACAACAGCAATGGCTGCCTTTGGCGTTGACGAGGGTGCCAGCGTACGCCAAACCAGGCCGCTGACGCTGGAAAAGCGTTCGCCCCACATTGGGTTCGAGATCGAACCCAAGCCGCCTCCAGACGCCTTCATTGCGTCCACACTGCGCCCCGGCCAGGGCGATGTCTGGTTGCGGGTGCACAGTGAGTCAAACGGCGGCGCCGATGTGATTGCCATCACGCCGTGGGGCGGGTTTGCGGCGGACCGTTATTTCAAGGTGGACCTGCCGCAAGACTTGGGCGGGCGCTGGGCGGTCAATCCGATTGAATTTTTCCGCGCCGCGTTTAAAGTCAATCGCGACATTCCAGTGCCCGACGTCACCACGGAAACGGGCCGGCGCCTGCTGATGGTCCATGTGGATGGCGACGGTTTTCCGAGCCGGGCCGAGCTGCCGGGCACGCCCCTGGCGTCCGAGGTCATGCTCAAGGAATTTCTGCAGCGCTACCGATGGCCCACCACGGTGTCGATCATTGAGGGCGAAGTGGCGCCAGGCGGCCTGTACCCGGCGCTGTCGCCGCTTATGGAAAAGGTCGCGCGCGAAATTTTTGCCTTGCCACATGTCGAAATGGCCAGCCACACCTACAGCCACCCGTTCTACTGGGCTGACGCCGAGCTGGGTCTGCACGTCCCTGGCCGGGTGGTGGGACTGAAGATTCCCGGTTACAGCTATGACGCAGCGCGTGAAATTGTCGGCTCGCGGGACTACATTGACCGGCTGGCGCCCACCCCCGCAGGCGTTGCAAATCCCGCCAAGAAAACCCGAGTCTTCCTCTGGAGCGGCAACAGCGAGCCGCTGGCCACACCTGTGCGCCTGGCCTATGAGGCCGGCCTGCTGAACATGAACGGTGGCCTGACCACCATCTCACAGGCTGAGCCGTCGCTCACGCTGGTGGCGCCTTTGGGAATCATGAAGGGCGACTACTACCAAGTCTATGCACCGATGCAAAACGAGAACGTTTACACCAATAGCTGGACCGGTCCGTTCTATGGCTACGAGCGAGTGATCGAAACCTTCGAGATGACCGGGCGACCACTGCGCCTGAAGCCGGTCAATATTTACTTTCATGCGTACATTGCCACCAAGCGTGCTGGCATTGCGTCGCTGCACAAAGTTTATGCTTGGGCCAACGAACAGCTAAAGCAACAGCGGCTGCACCCGGTGTTTGCCAGTGAGTACATTGAACGCGTGCTGGACTGGCGGCGTGCCACCGTGGCACGCACTGACAGCGGCCTGGAGCTGCGCGGTGGGCGATATTTACGGCAGTGGCGGGTGGATGCATCGGCTGCTTTGCCTGTCACGGGTGCGACCAGCGGCATTGCCGGGTATCTTCGTCACGAAACCGTGAATTTTATAAATACTTCTAAATCAATAGCTAACTATGTAGATACGACAAGGGCTACAGCCGGATTTTATGTGGAATCGGCGAATGCGAAGCTGGTTTCCTGGCGCACCGACGGTGGGTTGCAGCAGTTGCAGTTTGAAGGCCACTTGCCGTTGCATGCGCGCTTTAATGCACCCCGCTGCGAGTTGCAGCCCGCTTCCGGGCAGCGCGCCGCCCGCCGGGGTGACAGGCTTGATGTAGAGGGCATAAACGTTGGCACAACCGTCGTCGTACTCCGTTGCGCCGAATGACGCCACCCGCAGCCGCATCCTGTCTTGGGGCGGGTTGCTGGGCATTGTTGTGCTGGCCCTGGGGGCTCTGGTGCTGGTCTTTCCCAAGAAGGACCTGTTGACTTTGCTGCGCACAGAGACGAGTTCAGGCAATCGCGAACTTAACCTGGCGTATTTGCGCAATATCATCCGCACCGAACCCAGGGATCTCGGCTTGCGGCTGCTCCTGGTCGAAAGACTGCTGGACAGTGGCGATTTCGAAGCAGCGCGCCAGGCGCTGACAGAAGCACAGCCTTTAGCCGGGGCCGACTCTGCCGGGCAAGATGCCTGGGATCGTTGGGATCTGGCCTTGCTGCAGGCCCGACTGTACCGGGCGCAGGCCTTGGGCCGCGAAGACGAAAGCCGTCAGGCCGCAGCCGCACTGCTGGCGCGCGTCAAACGCCGTTTTGGCAACGCCGGCACGCCTGGCCAGGTAATCGCGCTGATCGACGCTGCGCGCGAACTGAGGTCGGCCCTTGGGCCAGCAGGAAGTGCTTTGGCAAATGAAGCGCTATTGCTGCAAGACCAGTTGTTGGGGCGTCTGTTGGTACTGCCAGCCAGCAACCTGACCGAACTTGTCCGCGCTGCCAGCACGGCGCTGTCCGATGGCCGCTTCCAGCTTGCAAGTGACCTCTACTTTGCAGCGCGACGCAAGGCAACGCTACCTGAAGTCCGCTTCACGCTGCTGCGCCAGGGCGTGCAAGCTTTGCTCGCAGGTGGCCAGCCGCGCGCCGCCTGGCAAGCGGCCGTGCGCGAGTCCCAGCCGCTGGCAGCGGACGATCCGGCCTACTGGTGGCTGGCCGAACTGGCGCTGGCTGCCGCTGAGCCGCGTGAAGCTGCGCTGGCACTGCGCCACGTAGTTGCACCGAATGCGGCGGCTGCTACTTTGGCCAAAACCCTGTCGCCAGAACGGCTGCAATTGGCGTGGGACACATTTGCAGCAGCAGGTGACTTGGCGGCGGCAGTGCGGGTGACTGAGGCCGCGAGCATCGCGCAGCCCCAGAGCACACTGTGGCTTGAACGCAAGGCCCAGGCGTCAGAGTGGGCTGGCCGTGCGCCAGAAGCCCTTGCAGCCTGGCTTGAGTTGATGAAACGCGGGGCCAGCGCGCATGCAATGGCCAATGTGTTCCGCCTGGGCCCGATGCTCTACGACGATGATGCGTTGCTGGCTGCCTGGCTTGCCATGTCCCGCCAGCGACGGCTCAATGCATCCGAGGTGGCCAAAGTCGTTGAGGTGTATGAGCGCTTGGGGGCAGTTGATGCTGCGCTTGGCTTCGTGCGTCAGTATCGCGGTGCCAGCGCGCCGGGTGACACTGGCAATTTTGCGTTGTTGCTTGGCATGGAAGCCAAATTGCTGGAACGTGCGGGGCGTCCTGTTGAAGCCATTGCGCTGCTGGAGCAGTTGCGCCCGGCGGGTCTGGCGAAATACGATGCCATGCGCCTGGCTGCGTTGCACTTGCGCCAGGGCAATTTGCCGCTGGCGCTGCGCGCATTGCAGGCCGCCCGCATTGAATTTGGTTCACCAAGTGCAAGAGGTGCATCGGCGGCCTTCGATTCAGCGTATTGGGAGTTAGTGGCCGACGTGGCCTTTGAGACCGGTGAGCGCACCGTGGCGCAGCACGCATTGGACCAGTTGATTGCCAATGGCAAGCTGCAGAGTTACCAGGCGGAGCGGGCGATTCGATTGCGGCTGGACGCCAACCAGACGGCACAGGCGTTGCTGCTGGCCGCGCAGCTTTACAAGCGCTTTCCCGAGGACAAAATTCTTTACGCCTGGCTGGACGCGGTTGAAAGCCAGAAGAGCCCTCTTGGACTGCGTGAGCTGTTAGCGGCACTTCTGCCGGAACACCGTTTGAAACTGGAGGCCTCGCCCGCCTTTCTGGAGCGCCGCGCCGCACTTTTCACGCGTTTGGGTGATGTTGCAAACGCCCGGCGAGACTACCAGCAGTCGTTGGCGCTGCGGCCTGAACACGCAGCGACTCGCGCATCGTATTGGTGGTTACTGGTCGACCAGCAGGCCAAGACGGCGCTGCGCGCGGAAATCACCCGGCTGGGACGCGGTAAACGGAGCGACGCCGCCTACAGCGAAGTGCTCGCCGCTGCATGGCAGTTGCTGGGCGAGCCGCAGCTTGCCCTGGCGTCCATGCAGCCCATGGCGCGGAAGCATGCCAACGATTTTCTGTGGCTTATGAACTACGCCGATGTGCTGGATCACTCGGGCCGGCAGTCGCAGGCCCTGCGCGTGCGCCGCCACGCCTGGTTTGTGGCGCAGCGGGCCGCCGCCCGGCCCGCAGAACTGGAGCAGGGTCGCCAGGCTTTGACCGCACAGTTACGGCTGGCCGCTGAATTTGCGGGTGGCGAGCAGAAAGCACGGCTTTGGCGTGAGCTGGGGCTTTTGCTTGACCGTTCCAAAGAACCTGCGCAGATCCGTCAGGCACAGGAATTGGTGGCGGCCTGGCTGCTGTCCGAAGGCCGGTTTGACACGGCCCAGCGCTGGTTGTGGCAACAGCACAGAGCCCGTATCGTCGCGCCGGCCTATCAGGAATTGGCAGTTGCATTGTCACAAAATGACCTGCAGACTCTGGCGCGCTTGCTGGATCAGGCCGAAGCACCGGCAGGTGTGCGCCTGAGTCCGCAAGACCGGGTGGCCGCACTGCGCCAGCTACAACGGCGCGACGAGGCTGCCACCGTGGCAGGGGAACAGGCACAGCGCCGGCCTGAAGGCCCCGACGATGAAGCTCAAATGGCTTTGCAAGATGACTTGATTGCCAACGCCAGCCGCGTCAATGTTGTGCAACGCACCCGCAGCGCTGGCGTGCTGACACGCCAGGAGGTCCGGGCTACCGCCTCCATCGCACTGGCTCCGCAACTCAAATTCATATTGGAACTTGGCAATGGCCACGACCGCAGCCGCGATCCCACGCAGATTGCCGCAACACCGGCCCATGACCGCGAACTGCGCGCCGCCATCGAGTCCCGCACGCCCTGGGGTGATCTCAAGGCCCAATGGGGCGTGCGTGACTCACTGGCCACGGTACAAAGCGTGTTTTTGAAGCTTTCCACCCCGCTGAGCCGCCATTCCGTGCTAATGCTTGAGGCGGCTCGCGCGGAGCGTTCTGATGAAAGCAGCGCGATGTCGGTCGCGGGCGCCCGGGACCGCGTTGCGGCGAGCCTTAATGTTCACGCCAACGACCGTTTTAACGGCCAGGCCAGCCTGGCCAGCAGCCGCTTCTCCACTCAAACGGGGGCGGCATTGGGCAGCTCGGTCGACGTCGGCCTGAGCGCTAACTGGACGCTGCGCCAGGACTATCCCGATGTGCGTCTGCAAAGCCAGTTACGCCGCAGCATTGTGCGCGCTGACGGCCAGCCCGACGCTGCCACCGCGCTGCTGCAGCCGGGCGGCACGGTCCCGGGCGTGGGCTTGTTTCTGGGACCCTCGTCCACAGCGCTCTCGCTCAGTCTGGGAGTCGGACTGGCGCAGTCTGATCCGGCAATTTACAGCCGGGTCTGGCGGCCTTGGGGTGAGATCGGATTTGAAACCCGGCAAACGTCAGGCGGTCGACAGACTCAGGGCTTGTTAAGATTGGGTGTTAAAGGCGCTGTCGCCGGACGCGACCAATTCAGTGTGAGTCTGGATGTGCGCCCTGGCACGGGTGGCCTGTCGGGCGCCGAAGGAACCCGCGAGTTACGCCTGCAATACGATATCTTTTTTGATCGCCCATCACCTAAATGACTGCCATGAAAAATCTAAAACTGCTTTCGCTGGTGGTGTGCGCGGCGCTGTTGGCAGGTTGCGGATCATTCATGTCCGGCAACACCAGCAGCGGCCGTGCTGCGATGGAGCAGATCATTGGCGCTGCCGACAAAGTGGCCATGCTGCCGGTAGCCAATTTCACCGACGTACCGCAGGCTGGTTTGCGGGTGGAGGCGCTGCTGGAGCCGGCGTTGCGCCAAATCGGGCTGCGCCAGCTTGCCATCTACCCGCCTGAACTCAACCCCGAGACGCTGTTTGAGCCCGGCGAGCGCAAAGCCCAGCTTGAGGCCGAGAAATGGGCGCATGGCCAGGCCGTGCGCTATGTCATTACCGCAGCGGTGAACGAGTGGCGCTATAAAGTGGGCGTGGACGGTGAGCCCGCCGTTGGCCTCATGGTGCAGGTCAAAGACTTGAGCACCGGTCGGGTCGTCTACTCAGCCGCAGGCGGGCGCACGGGTGCAAGCCGGGAGTCTCTGGTTGCCGTGGGCCAGCAGCTTACCGCCGAACTTGTCTCAGGAATTCGCATTGAACAAGCCGGTCCGCCCGCCCCCCGCCCCTGATTCGACGCCTCCCGGCCACAGCGGGGGCGCAATCGACGCTAAGGACGTTAAAAACGCCAAGCACGCTGAGCCGCCGGTTCGCGCAGAAGCCGCCCCTAGCGAGTCAAATTCAAAAGTGGACTCGCTGCTTACAGAATTTGGTCAGGCAACACGTTTTCTGCCCAAAGATGCGCCATTTCCCGAGGTAAAAAACCCGGCTACCTGGGTCGGTCGAGCGGTCTTTCTTTTAACCTTGCCATGGGTCTTTTTTGAGCGGCTTGCCGCAGTTTTGCGGTACTTTGTGCGGCGCTGGATTCGCCACCATCCAGGACTGATTCCGCGATTGCTGGAAACCGCTTTCTGGCCCGCACTGTTTGTGTACCTGGGTTGGCTCAGCAACCCCGGCAACCCTTTTTACATTGACGAAGGCTTCCCGTGGCCATGGCTGGGGCCATGGCTGATCGGATTGCGCTATGGCGCTGCTTATGGCGCGGCAGCCTCGGCGGGACTTTTCGGCAGTTGGGCACTGGTGGCTCAGACACCGCAGTTTCCCCGGCTGTACTTCCTGGGTGGTGCCATCGCCACGCTGGTGGCGGGTGAATTCGGCAGCCACTGGCGAATGCAAATGCTGCGCCTGCGGGAAAGCCAGCATTTTCTCAACGACAAAGTAGAGCGTCTGACCCGCCGCCTGTACCTGATCAAGCTGTCGCACGACGAGCTTGAGTACGAGATGGTTGACCGGCCCGGCACCCTCAGGGAATCGCTGATCGAGTTGCGCATTCTGATGGATCGGCACACGCGTGAACACCCGCTGGAAGCGGTCAGCCTGCCGGGCGCGCAGCACATGCTTGATTTTGTCATGCACCACTGCCGCATCGATTCAGCGATCATGTATGCCGTGAGCATGGAGCCAACCCTGAAACTCACGCGCGTCGCCTGGGCTGGCGGCATGCCCGAGCCAAGCCCCGATGACCCCATGATTTTGCGCGCGCTGGAGTCGGGGCACCAGGTGCATTTGCAGGACGCCCTGCTGGAGCGTTCACAGCGTCATCAGCTGATAGTTGCCACACCCTTGATCAGCAGCGCGCGTGAGCCGTTTGGTATTGTGGCGATAGGCAACATGCCGTTTGCCTCGTTGACCACAGACAACCTCCAAACCATCGCCGTGCTGCTGGAGAGCTACGCCGACTACCTTCGCCTGTCGCTCAATGCGGCGGAAATTCTGCCGCAATGGCCGCAATCGCCGCGCGGGCTGGCGGGCGAATTTGCCTGGCTCAACCGGCTCAGCACGGATTTTGGCTTGATCAGCCGATGCGTGGTCTGGCGCATAAGGCATGCACGCGAAAAGGAAATGCTCGACTACCTGCAACAATTGCATTCTCGCGGAGAGACCGCCTGGCGCTGGCCTGTTGGCTCGTCAAGCCAGCGTGCCAAGCCATGCGTGATTGTGCTGGTGCCATTCGCAGACGCGGCCGGCACCCACATCTACAGGCAAAGAATCTTTGACGGCATGGGCCAGAGTTTTGGCGATTTGGGCGCTGCCCAGTTGACCGCCTTTGACTTCGCGCTGGGTCACGCCGACAGCTTCACGCGCCTGCGCCGTCTGACAGAGGATGGGCAGTGATTGCCCTGTGGGCCAAAATTGCAACGGCTGCTTCACTCGAAGTCGCCGCGCTGAGCTTGCTGGACCGGTCAGACTCGCTGCAAAGCCTTGCTGGCTACTTTGTACTGCACGCGCTGGCCAGCACGGTGGCGACCCTGATCGCATGGGCGCTGCTGCCAGGCAATTACAGGAAACCATTCGGTGCGGCCTGCGCCTTGCTTTGGTCATTTGCATTTTTTATTCCGGTGCTGGGTGTGGCCGCCATTTTGGTCGTGGTGCAGATCGCCCGGCGCTTTCCACGCATCCTGCGGACCGAGCGCTATGTGACGGTGCGCATGCCCGAGTTCTCCGGCGTCCAGCGTGAAGCCACAGAACGCAGTGATTTGCGGGCGGGTGACGCGCGGCGTATTCTGAAAGACACAGCCTTGCCGCTGGAAACCCGTTTGCGGGTGCTGGTTGCCCTTCAGGTCATGCAGCCCAAAGCAGCCGTGCCTCTGCTGATGGGTTTGCTGTCTGATCCGTCTGAAGACATCCGCTTGCTGGCTTACAGCATGGTGGATACCTGGGAAAAAGATCTGGTGCAAAAAATGCAGAAGGCCCAGCTAAGTCTGGAGGAGGCGCGTGCCTGCGACGACCCGGCACTCAGGGTCAATTCATTGCGCCGCCTGGCCGAGCTGCACTGGACCCAGGCCGACACGGGCCTGGCGCGCGGCGACCTGCGGCGCTTTGCGCTGGCGCAAGCAAGAAAATTCTGCGAAGAGACGCTCGACCAAGACACCGGTGTGCCCGGCATCTGGCATTTGTATGCACGTGTCCTGATCGAGCTGGGTGACCTCGGTGCAGCCATGGGTGCCGTCAAACTGGCGCACCAGTTACACGTGCCGGCCGCCGAAGTGTGGCAGCTGGCCGGGCAGATCGCCTATTTGCAGCGCAACTATGACGCGGTCCGAAAGTATGTGACCTTGCTGCCGGGTGACGCTCTATTGCCACCCGGTGTAGCACGCACGGCCTCTTACTGGCAGCGCAGACGGGTTGACAGAGTGGACATTCATGTTTGATAAATTGCATGGCCTGGCAGTCGGCAAAACCCCAATCGCCGACGTGGGGTTGCTGCTGGAAGGCACCTATCCCTATGTTTCGGGGGGCGTTTCCAGCTGGGTGCACCAGATCATCAACGGTTTCCCCGACCTGACATTTGCAATATGCTTTCTAGGCTCACGCCGACAGGACTACGGGGAGAAAAAATTCCAGCTTCCCGCCAACGTGGTCCATCTGGAAGAGCACTATCTCAGCGAAGGCGATGCAGAGCCACCGGTGTCAGCGAAAGCGGGCGACGCGGAAATGTTCGAGATCAACCGGGAGCTTCACGACTATTTTCGCGAGCCAAAACGCCTGGCTGAACGCGGCGCAGAAGTGCTTGAGCAACTATCGGGTGAGCTCGAAGGCCGAATGAACCGAAGCCAGTTTCTCTACACCGAAGCCAGCTGGAACTTCACCACCGGGCAATACAGGGAACACTGCACCGACCCCAGCTTTGTTGACTACTTCTGGACCGTGCGCACCATGCACACACCAATCTGGGTGCTGTCTGCCATTGTGGAAAATTTCCCACCAGTTCGGTGCTATCACACCGTGTCAACCGGCTATGCGGGATTTCTTGGCGCGCTGCTGAAGCGCAGGCACGGCAAGAGCCTGATTTTGAGCGAGCATGGCATCTACACCAAGGAGCGGCGCATCGATCTGTATGCCGCCCGCTGGATTGCCGACAACCGCACGGTACTGCAACGCGACCCGACCCAGACCGGCTACTTTCGCGCGTTGTGGATTCGCTTCTTTGAGGCATTGGGCCGCATGTGCTACGACGCCAGCGACCAGATCATCGCGCTGTACGAGGCCAATCGCCTGCGCCAGATAGTTGACGGCGCGCAAGCCGGACGCACCAGCAATATAGCCAACGGCATTGACGTGGTGCGTTTCGGTGCGCTGCGTGCTTTGCGCCCTGAGACCATTCCGCCCATCATGTGCCTGATTGGCCGGGTGGTGCCGATCAAGGACATCAAGACTTTCATCCGTGCCACCCGAATCATTGCCAGCCGCAGGCCAGATGTCGAGGCGTGGATTGCGGGTCCCGAAGAAGAAAGCCCGGCTTACGTTGTCGAATGCCGCGAGCTGGTGAAAAGCCTGGGCCTGGAAAACAACGTGAAGTTCCTGGGCTTCCAGAAGCTCACAGAACTTTTGCCAAAAATTGGGCTGATGGTGCTTAGTTCCATCAGCGAAGCACTGCCGCTGGTCATACTGGAAGGTTACGCCGCTGGCGTGCCTACTGTCAGCACTGATGTGGGCTCTTGCCGCCAGCTGGTGTATGGGCTGGACGAAGAAGACAGGGCGCTTGGCGCCTCTGGCGCGGTGGTTGGCATCGCAGATCCGCAGGCGCTGGCCGAAGCGGCGCTTCACTTTTTAACCGATGCAGAGGCCTGGCACAAAGCCGCGCAGGCCGGGATTTTGCGGGTTGAGCGCTATTACACCCATCCGGTGATGTTTGGGCGCTATCGCGCGGTGTACGACAAGGCGCTGCAAGGGCCTTTGACCGCGACAGGCCCGGTACAGGCGGCCGACCTGGCCAGCGAAACTGCCAATGGTGAGATGGTTGCATCCGCCAGCGTGCATTCGCCACTGCACGATCTCGATCTCAAGCTCTGAAACTCAGTAACTCAGCAAACGGTGGGCATCTGATGGCTGGTATCGGTTTCGAGCTGCGAAAAATCCTCAATCGGGACAGCTATTTCGCGCTGGTGCGGGCTTATGCCTACGCGGGCCTCATCAGTTCCGGCCCCTGGGTACTGTCTATTCTGGGTCTGGTGGCCATCGGCCTGCTGTCGGTCAACATCGCGCTGCCCAACCTGCTGATCACGCAGTTCCAGGTGTCAGTGACGTACTTGATCATGGCCTCGCTGATTCTCACAGGGGTGCTGCAACTCTCATTTACCCGCTGGGTGTCAGACCAGCTTTTTGGGCGCAAAAGTGCCGATATCGTGCCAAATTTCGCCGGCGTGCTGCTGGTGACCAATGCGGTCGCCGGGTCGCTGTCGCTGCTGCTGGTGTTTGGCCCATTCCGCACTGAGAGCGTGATGTACCGTGCGTTGATGGTGACAGGCTACGTGACCATGTGCGACATCTGGATTGCCACCATTTTCATGAGCGGGCTGAAGTTCTATAAGACCATCGTTTTCCTGTTTGGTGGTGGCTACGCCATCTCGGTGCTACTTGCCGTTCTGCTCCGAAGCCAGGGTCTGGAGGGCCTGCTGGCGGGCTACATCGTCGGACAGTTCCTGATGTTGATGGGCATGGTTTTCATCATCCTGCGCAGTTTTCCGGCGGAGCGGTTGATTGCCTTTGACTGTTTTCGCCCCGGTGCCATGTACCCCACCCTGATGGCCGTTGGCGTGCTTTTCAACATCGCAATTTGGGCTGACAAAATCGTATTCTGGATTGCCCCAGACACCGGCTACCAGGTCATCGGCCCGCTGCGCGCCAGTGTGATTTACGACATGCCGGTGTTTTTGGCGTACCTGGGCATCATCCCCGGCATGGCGGTATTTCTGGTGCGTTTCGAGACCGATTTTGTCGAGTGGTATGACAGGTTTTACAACGCCGTGCGGGAGGGCGGTTCGCTCGAAGAAATTGCCCGAATGCGCGATGAAATGGTATTTGCGATACGCCAGGGCCTGTTTGACATCATCAAAATCCAGACTCTGTCGGTGCTGGTCCTGATTGTCTTTGCGCCCACGCTGTTTGCCAAACTCAATATCAGCGCACTTTACCTGCCGCTGTTTTATGTGGACGCGGTGGCGGCCAGCCTGCAAGTCGCGCTGCTGGCGGTCATGAACGTGTTTTTCTACCTGGACAAACGGCGCGAAGTGCTGGCCACGGTGGCCCTGCTGAGCGTGCTCAATGTGCTGCTGTCGATTGTGTCGCTGCGCTTGGGCGTGGTTTTCTACGGTTACGGATTTGCGCTGGCCATGCTGGTGACGCTGGTGTACGCGTTGCGCGTGCTGGAACGCAAGCTCGGGCGGCTGGAGTACGAGACGTTCATGCTGCAGTAACGCGTTGCCATGGCTTCATAATCAGTCCGCTTTAATGTTGCCCGCCCGCACAATCGCACCCCAGTCCCTGATGTCCCGTTTGACGGTGTCTGCAAACTGGCAGGTGACTTCTGCTGCATTTGATCGAGCGTTACGCCATTGGCGACCGCACTGCACGCCTGGTGCATGATGCCGATGGTGGCCTCACGCTGACGCTTGCGCACATGCCACCGCAGGATGCAAAAGCGCGTGCCGAAAGCCAGGATTTTGTCAGCGATGTAGCGTGCCAGCGCGTGCCAGCGCTGCTGTCCCGCCAACTGCGGCGCAGCGCCTGGAACATGCAGGGCACCCGCTCGGACATTGGCAATCATGGCCTTGATCTGGTTGCCGGCTTCGTGGGTGAGCGCGCGCACGTAACTGCACTGGCAGTAAACTCTTTGGCATCGCCCCACTTCCGACATCCGACAGAAAGTCTTGGCACCCAAAGTGATTGACTCAGAACTCACATATTTCGATGGGATGGCACCCGCGCACCAAGCTCGCCGCAAGGCCAGGTGTCTCGTCGGCGCGCCCGGATGAGCGGCTTGAACAACACCAGCGCCCTGCGCCTGGACATCTCATGGGACCCGGTCAAAGCACAATCAAACATCGCCAAGCATGAAGGCGTAACATTCGTGCTGGCGGCTACGGTGCTCCTTGATGGACTGGCGCTGACCGTGTTTGATGTGGCCCATAGCCAGACCGAGGAGCGCTGGTTTACGCTAGGCAGCTCCAGCGATGGCAAACTGCTGGCGGTATCTCACACCTACCAGCACACCGGGCCGATTGATGTAGCGGTGAGCATCATTTCAGCGCGCAAGGCCACCAGGCGCGAGCGTCAGCAGTATGAGAATGAACCCCGTTAACAAAATCAAGTTAAGGTGATCACCATGAATGCACAGACCAACCCAGACGATGATGACATGCCTGCCGAGATTGATTTTGCGGGGGCCAGGCGCGGCCAGTTCCATCGTCCAGGAGCGCACCTGAATCTGCCGGTGTATCTGGAGCAGCAGGTGCAGGCCACCCTCGCTGCGCTGGCCAACGCCAAAGGGGTGGACTTCTCGACACTGGTCAATGATTTGCTCAAGAAGGATATCGAACTGATTGAGATGGCGCGGTAACGCTGTAGCACGCCCGGTTATGTCCATTAAATCTGGTTTAGCGCCCATGGTTATTACATAGGAAGCTACTTAATGTATAGCGTTTTGATTTGCATGGGGCTTCGCCTACTTTGAAATTCGAGTCAGCCCCCGTCAATCGTACATAAAATTCGGGCACTCAACCAAAATGCTTTCAGCCTGCTTGCAATAGACTCCCCAAAAGCAACAGGCCCCACAATGCGTTCCTATGGACTTCCTGAAGCGCATTCTCCGTGGTCTGATTTTTAGCATTCTTGCAGCGGTTCTGCTGTTTGAAGAATGGGGCTGGGAGCCGCTGGCCAACCTGTTTAACCGGCTGGCACATTTGCCGCTATGGGCGCATCTGGAGCGAAAAATAGCAGCCTTGCCAAAGTGGGGCGCACTGCTGGTTTTTGGGGTGCCGATGCTGCTGCTGTTGCCCATCAAACTGCTGGCCGTATTACTTTTCGGGCGCGGCCACGCGGTGGCGGGGTTGGTGCTGCTCATTGTCGCCAAACTGCTGGGCACCGCTGTATTGGCCCGTCTGTTTCAGCTCACGCAATCCCGGCTCATGCAATTTGCATGGTTTGCCAGTTGGTACCCGCGCTGGAAAGCGTGGAAGGATGCGCTGATGGCAAAAATCAGGCATTCAGAGCCTTGGCAGATGGGCCGGCGCATGAAGGCCCGGGTCAAAGTCTGGGGCGCTGCTGTCTTGCGGCGCTAAATTTTACGGCGCCATATTTTGCAAGGCCATACCTTGCGGTGCTGGATGTGGGAAGTCAGGGATTTCCAGCCGGGTTGCTTGACACCAAATCAATGCGGCGTTGAATTCGTGCTTTGGCATCCATATCGCCAGCCGCGCCTGCCCGCTGCGCTTGCACCCCCAGCCAGGCGAGCAAGGGTCGGCGCCAGCCCTGCGCGGATGCGGTGTTGACAGCCGCCGTGACGCTTGAAGGTGCCATTTGTCCGGCTTGAAACAGCACGCCCGCAGCGACAAGCTGCGCCAGGGGATCTTTGATGCCGGCGAGTGCTGCGTTCTTGCCGGCCTCATCTTTGGCGCTCACCATAGCGCGGTGGTGCGCGGGCAACAGCGAAATCAGAGTCCCTTCCATGCCTTGCATGCCTTGCCAGCGTCCCGTCAAAAAGGCTGCATAAGCGCGCTCAGGCGAATCTGCGTCCTCGCCCAATTCCTGCCAGCCAGCGCAGTTGTCAAATTCAAGGCTGGCCACCCGCACGGCACAGCGCATCAGTTCCGCACGGGCGATCAAATCCGCACGGCCGGTGCTGGCAATTTCGCTCTTGGCGCGGGCAAATTCCAAACCTGCGACGCGGCTGTTGCCAGTCAAATAAGCGGCGGAGAAGTCTTTTAATGCACCGTGCGCATTGGCTTGCCACTCGGGTGGAACGGGTTTGTTGGCGCAGCCAGCCAACTGCGAGGCAAGGGCGAAAGCAGCGAGTGCAGCCAAGACGCGGGCAAGCTTGTTGCGCATGACTTTGCGCTTGCCAACGCACGTCACTTTTTCAAGTGCGGCAGATGCAGCCCGTGTGATCGGCTTCATGGCAGCTTGAGCTCCGTGTCACGCGCAAAAGGCCACTTGCGGTTGATCTCATCCACCAGATGGCCAATTTTGCGCAGGGACGCATCCACCTCGGCGCGCAGCAGCCCCAGGTCGGTGGTGGCGACGCGCGCATTGGCGGCGACGCTTTTGGCTTCAGAAGCAACGCCCTTTACTTCAACCGCCACACCTTGCGCCTCGGCCAGCACGGCATCGACTTTTTTCAGGCTGGCGCGGGCGTCTTGCAGCAGCGCGTTGAGCTGCGCGATGGTGGCCTGGGTGTCGTCCATCACGCCGCTTTTGCCAAACAGGCGCTGGTCGGCATTGGCCAGCAGCGCATTGGTGCGGTCCAGCGCGCTGACGACCTTTTTGGCATTCTCTTCACCGCCCAAAACACCCCCCAGGACGCCGTATCGGCCAGCGGCGCTGGCGCTCAGTGACGCCGTGATGGTTTGCAGGTTGCCCAGGCTGGTGTTGAGGCTGGACTCGGCCCCCGACATGCGGTCCAGGTTTTCCAGCAAGGTTCGTGTCGCTGCCACCAGGCGCGGGATTTCGGCGTTGGTGTCGCCCCGCAACACGGTGCGCACGGCGTTTGCGGGTAGGGGCGGGTCGGTCAGCACCCCGCTGAAGGCGCGTATTTTTGTCTCGCCCACCAGCCCGCGCTCCATGGTGAAAATGCTTGAGGTGCGCAGCCAGTGGGCGTCTTTGCTCGGCACGTCAACCACCAGGCGCGCCTTGCCCTGCCCATCGAGCTCAATACGCCGCACGCGCCCGATGGGAAAGCCAGAGAACGTCAGGTCCATGCCCACGAGCGCGCCTTCGGAGTCGTCGGCCACCAGCACCAGTTGCTGCTTGCTCTCGAACACGCCGCGCGCATACAGCACATACACGACAAAGCTGCACACCAGCAAGGCCGTGAAGGCCAGCAGCATCAGCGCCTTGAACTCGACGTGAGCGATAGGCTGCGGTGCCTGTAAAGCTGGTAGCCCTTGCGATGGAGACTCTTCAGGTGCCATGTGGGTGATTATGGATTTAGGGACGTGTCCATCAGATGTACTTGACGGTCAGGGAAAGCCCTTCAATCAACACCAGCGCCAGAAACAGGCGCACGGTGCCAGGCTGCACCGGCGTCGCCGAATCAACGCTGTAATGATGTGCGTCCAGGCTGGCCGCAATCGGGATCACTGCAACCGCCAGACTGAAGAACAGGGTTTTGAGCAAAAATCCAATGGTGACGGCAGCATCAAACACCTGGCCCACAGTGCGCGTGTAGCCCGCCA
>JANMVO010000216.1:0-4878 GCA_031392805.1 Rhodoferax sp.
AATCGACTCCGAACTCTCGGGCAACATGATTGACATTTGCCCGGTCGGTGCGCTGACCAGCAAGCCGTTTCGCTACAGTGCCCGCACTTGGGAGCTGTCGCGTCGCAAATCCATCAGCCCGCACGATTCGACTGGTGCCAATCTGATTGTGCAGGTCAAAAACAACAAGGTCATGCGCGTGGTGCCGCTGGAGAACGAAGCCGTCAACGAATGCTGGATTGCCGATCGCGACCGTTTCTCCTATGAAGCACTCAACAGCGACGGGCGTTTGACCAGCCCCATGCTCAAGCAGGGCGGCCAGTGGAAGACGGTTGATTGGCAAACAGCGCTTGAGTATGTGGCCAATGGCTTGAAGCAAATCAAGGCCGACAACGGTGCGAAGAGCATTGGCGCATTGGTCAGCCCGCACAGCACGCTGGAAGAACTGTACCTTGCTGGTGCGCTGATGCGTGGAATTGGCAGCGAAAACATCGACTATCGCCTGCGCAATGCCGAGTTTGCTGCCCGCGCTGTTGCAGGCGGCGCAAATGGCGCAGGTAGCGCGCGCTGGCTGGGTGCCCCAATTGCGTCACTCTCGAAGTTGCAGCGCGTGCTGGTCGTGGGCTCCAGCCTGCGCAAGGAACATCCGCTGTTTGCACAACGAATCAGGCAGGCAGTCCGCATGGGATGTGCAGTTAATGCTATTAATTCAGAATCATATGACTGGGCGATGCCAGTCACCAACACGCTCGTGGCAGCGTCAACCATTTGGGTGCAGGCACTTGCCGAGGTTGCCGCAGCGATCGCGGTTGACAAAGGTATTGCAGCACCCATTGCCGCCACGCCAGATGCGGTGGCCAAGGCCATTGCCAAGTCACTTCTGGGCGGGGAGCGCAAGGCGATTCTGCTGGGTAACGCCGCCGCGCACCATGCCCGTGCGAGCAGCCTTCTGACCCTTGCCAACTGGATTGGAGAACAGACGGGTGCAATCGTTGGCTACCTGACCGAAGCTGTCAACACGGTGGGCGCGCAACTCGTCGACGCCATGCCGGGACAGGGCGGATTGAACGCAGGTCAGATGCTGGCTGGTGGGCTTAAAGCGGTGGTGCTGTTGAATACTGAGCCTGAGTTTGATTCTGCCGCAGGTACGGCTTCGGTACAGGCATTGGGCCAATGTCAAATGGTGGTTACGTTAAGCCCGTTCAAATCCAATATGGCATTCAGCGACGTGCTGCTGCCGATTGCGCCGTTCTCGGAGACACCCGGCACGTTTGTTAACGCTGAAGGCCGGGTGCAGGGCTTCCATGCGGTGGTCAAGCCTTTGGGTGAAACCCGTCCGGCCTGGAAGGTGCTGCGTGTGCTGGCCAATCTGCTGGATATTGCGGGCTTTGACTACGACTCTGCCCAAGATGTGCTCGTCAAAATTTTGGGTGCCGATGCATCCAAATTGACCCACGTGGCCGATGCGCGATTGAGCAACGCCGTGAGTTCGGGCGATAAAAGGTCCGCGATTGATTTGTCTCCCGCACCCGCCGCGCCCGTGGTCGCCAGCATCTACGCGCTGGATGGCATCGTACGCCGGGCCACATCGCTGCAAATGACAGCCGACGCCCATGGGGCATTGAGCGGGGCGGGGCCGAGTGAAGTCGGGCCAATCAAGGGGGCAAAGGCTCAGTCCGGAAACAGCGCATTTGAAAAGAATTCAATCCTGAGGGCGATGTCGGCATGATTGACGCAATTTTCAATGCGGGCCAAGGCCTGATCCATTCGGCCTGGTGGACCGGCATGGTCTGGCCGGTGCTGTGGATCTTGATCAAGATCATGGTGATCGTCGCGCCGCTGATGGGTGCGGTGGCCTACCTCGTTTTATGGGAGCGCAAGCTGCTTGGCTGGATCCAGATTCGCCTCGGACCCAACCGGGTGGGCCCGTTTGGGCTGCTGCAACCGATTGCTGACGCGTTGAAGCTTTTAGGCAAGGAAATTCTGGTTCCTTCAGCGGCCAGCAAAGGGCTTTTCCTGTTGGGTCCGATATTGACCATCATGCCAGCCATGGCGGCCTGGGCAGTGATTCCTTTTGGCCCCGAGACGGCTTTGGCCAATGTCAACGCCGGGCTGCTGTTCATCATGGCAATCACCTCGATGGAGGTCTATGGCGTGGTCATTGCCGGCTGGGCATCAAACTCCAAATACGCATTTCTGGGGGCCTTGCGCGCGTCGGCGCAAATGGTCAGTTACGAAATTGCCATGGGTTTCTGCCTGGTGATTGTTCTCATGGTGTCGGCCAGCATGAACATGACCGATATCGTAACCGGTCAAAGCAAGGGCCAGTTCGCGGCCATGGGTTTGAATTTCCTGTCTTGGAACTGGCTGCCATTGTTGCCCATTTTCTTGGTCTACATCATCTCTGGCCTGGCCGAGACCAATCGGCATCCATTTGACGTGGTGGAAGGCGAATCAGAAATCGTCGCCGGGCACATGGTCGAGTATTCAGGCATGTCCTACGCCATGTTTTACCTCGCCGAGTACGCCAATATGTGGCTCGTGTCGATACTGGCGGCCATCATGTTTCTGGGCGGCTGGTTGCCACCGGTTGACAGCGCACTGTTCAACTGGATTCCAGGCTGGATCTGGCTGGGCATCAAGACCTGCGCAGTGGTGACGATGTTCATCTGGATCCGGGCCACATTGCCGCGTTTTCGCTATGACCAGATCATGCGTCTGGGCTGGAAAATTTTCATTCCCCTGACGCTGGTGTGGCTGGTGGTGGTGGGGGCGTGGATGCAAACACCGTTCACCATCTGGAAGTAATTGGAGTTGCTTATGTCTGCCCACACCTCTACCAACTCTTCAGCGAACACCTCAGCGCTTGCGTCCCCAGCCTTCTCGTTCAAGGACTTCCTCTCCAGCTTCATGCTGGTCGAATTGTTCAAGGGCCTGGCCCTGACCGGAAAGTACGCATTCCGCCGCAAAGTCACGATCCAGTTTCCGGAAGAGAAAACGCCGCTAAGCCCGCGTTTTCGTGGCTTGCACGCGCTACGTCGTTATGACAACGGTGAAGAACGCTGCATCGCCTGCAAACTGTGTGAGGCGATTTGCCCAGCCGTGGCCATCACCATCGAGTCAGAGCTGCGTGCAGACGGATCTCGTCGCACCACCCGCTACGACATTGATTTGACCAAGTGCATTTTTTGCGGCTTTTGTGAGGAAGCCTGCCCGGTGGACGCGATTGTCGAAACCCATATTCTTGAGTACCACGGTGAAAAACGTGGCGATCTGTACTTTACCAAAGACATGCTGCTGGCCGTGGGTGACCGGTACGAGAGCGAGATTGCTGCGGCCCGGGCGACGGACGCGAAATACCGTTAACTCCCGTTTGGCGTCACGAACTGCACGATAAAAAAAAGACCTGATTCATGGATGTCAAGACTGGTTTCTTCTATTTGTTCTCGGCGGTGCTGTTGTTCGCATCGTTCCGCGTGATCACCGCCCGAAATCCGGTGTACGCTGCGCTCTACCTTGTGCTTGCTTTTGCGCAGGCGGCGGCGTTGTGGATTCTGCTCAAGGCAGAGTTTCTGGCGATTACGCTGGTGCTGGTGTACGTAGGTGCGGTGATGGTGCTGTTTCTCTTCGTCGTGATGATGCTGGACATCAATGTAGACAGCGTGCGCCAGGGTTTCTGGAAGCATTTTCCAGTGGCGGCGACCTTGGGCTCGGTCATCGCGCTGGAAATGGCTGCTGTGCTGATGGGCGGTTTTCGCACCACCGAACAGCCCAAGTCGGTTGAGCTGGCGGGGCAGGCTGCGGCGCAGGTTTCGAACACCAAAGAGTTGGGCAAAGTTCTTTATTCGCAGTATGTCTATCCGCTGGAGATCGCTGCCGTTATTTTGCTGGTGGCGATGATTGCCGCTATTGCGCTCACGCTGCGCCAGCGCAAGGACAGCAAATATTCGAGCCCGTCGGATCAGGTGCGCGTCAAGGCCAGCGACCGCATGACGGTGCTCAAGATGGATGCCACCAAGGCGGCGCTACCCGCTCCTGCTGGTTTTACCGACGCGGTTGAAGGAAAAAAAGTATGACGCTGACACTGGGCCACTTCCTGTCGTTGGGGGCCATGCTGTTTGCCCTCTCGGTCATCGGGATATTTTTGAACCGCAAGAACCTGATCATCCTGCTGATGGCGATTGAGCTGATGCTGCTGGCAGTGAACATGAATTTCGTCGCATTCTCCTACTACTTGCAGGACATGCACGGCCAGATTTTCGTGTTTTTCATCCTGACAGTGGCAGCTGCCGAATCCGCCATCGGGCTGGCCATTCTGGTGCAACTGTTCCGCAACAAGTCCAGCATCAATGTGGACGATCTCAATACGCTCAAGGGTTAAAAAAAGATGAGTCAAACCCTGTCTGCTTCAACGCTGCTTGTTGTGCCGATGGCGCCGTTGCTTGGTGCCATATTGGCCGGAGTCCTGGGCACCACGTTCGGTGGCAATGTCATTGGCAGGCGCGCATCGCACTCGCTGACAATTTTGGGTGTTGCGCTGTCGTTTGTCATATCGGCCATGACGCTGTACAGCGTGGTGGCAGATGGCGCCCGGTTCAATGAGACGCTCTACACCTGGATGGTGGTGGGTGGCCTGAAGATGGAAATTGGCTTCCTGGTTGATGGCCTTAGCGCCATGATGATGTGCGTGGTGACTTTTGTGTCGCTGATGGTGCACATCTACACCATTGGCTATATGGAGGAAGACGAAGGCTACAACCGGTTCTTTGCCTACATCTCGCTGTTCACCTTCTCGATGTTGATGCTGGTGATGAGCAACAACATGCTCCAGCTTTTCTTTGGCTGGGAAGCTGTGGGCCTGGTGTCGTATCTGCTGATCGGATTCTGGTTCAACAAACC
>JANMVO010000524.1:0-6788 GCA_031392805.1 Rhodoferax sp.
CTACCATATAGATAGCTACATATGTCCACTGTATAAGGGCCATGGGCACATTTGACCAATTAATAGCCATGAGAGTACTATGTGTGGCGTATCCTCACTATCCCACCTTAAGACGCTGTAATATTCTGGCAGCACACTGTGCTGTCTTCTCCCTGTCCACTTGATCTATTTATCCCAAGGAATCACCATGACCCGCGAAATTGTTGTTGTCAGCGCCGTGCGCACCGCCATTGGTACCTTTGGCGGCAGCCTCAAGGATATTCCCCCGACCGAACTGGGCGCACTGGTGGTGCGCGAATCGCTAAAACGCGCGGGCGTGAGTGGTGATGACGTCGGCCACGTGGTGTTTGGCCACGTCGTCAACACCGAGCCCAAAGACATGTACCTGTCGCGCGTGGCGGCGATCAACGGCGGCTGCGCGCAAGGCACGCCCGCCTTTAACGTGAACCGCCTGTGCGGATCGGGCCTGCAGGCCATCATTTCTGCCAGCCAGTCGATTTTGCTGGGTGACACCGACGTGGCGATTGGCGGCGGGGCCGAGAACATGACGCGCGCGCCCTATGCGTCACTCAACACCCGTTTTGGCATCCGCATGGGCGATGCCAAGCTGATTGACATGATGATGGGCGCACTGCACGACCCGTTTCAAAACATTCACATGGGCGTGACGGCTGAGAACATCGCCACCAAATGGGGCATCACGCGTGAAGACCAGGACAGGCTGGCGGTGGAAAGCCACAACCGCGCCGAGCGCGCCACCACCGAGGGCCGCTTCAAATCACAAATCATGCCGGTGATGCTGAAAAGCAAAAAGGGCGACGTTGCCTATGAACTTGATGAGCATTTCCGCCCTGGCGCAACCATGGCCGACATGGCCAAACTCAAACCCGTATTCGCCAAGGAGAACGGCACGGTGACGGCAGGCAACGCCTCCGGCATCAACGACGCGGCTGCGGCGGTGGTGCTGATGGAAGCCGGTGTCGCCAAAGCGCGTGGCCTCAAACCGATGGCACGTCTGGTCGCCTACGCACACGCTGGTGTAGACCCCATGTACATGGGCATCGGCCCGGTGCCCGCGACACAAGCGGCTTTGAAAAAAGCCGGATTGACGGTCAAAGACCTGGATGTGATCGAGGCCAATGAGGCCTTCGCCGCCCAGGCCTGTGCGGTGACGCGTGACCTGGGTTTGGACCCCGCCAAGGTCAACCCGAACGGCTCGGGTATATCGCTCGGCCACCCAATTGGCGCCACTGGCGCGCTGATCACGGTGAAGGCGCTGTATGAACTGGAGCGCATCAAGGGCCGCTACGCGCTGGTCACCATGTGCATTGGCGGCGGGCAGGGAATTGCGGCGATTTTTGAGCGGGCTTGAAACCGTCACCGAGCCACCTTTGCCCAAACTCCTTCGCGCGGTTTTCGCCGCAGCGGTCAGGAGCAATGCAACATGCCCACCTTCACCACCCTGCGCATCGACAATGACGGCAGCAACCCGCGCATCGCGCGTCTGCTGCTGAACCGCCCCGAGCGGCTGAACGCCATCAATGAGGAAACACCGCGCGAGATCCGCGCGGCCATCGACTGGGCTACGGCCGAGCGGGAGGTGCACGTGATCATCGTGGAGGGCGCTGGCAAGGGATTTTGCGGTGGTTATGACCTCAACTTTTTTGGTGGCGGCGAGATTGACCACCCTTGCCAGCAGGAGAACTTGCCTTGGGACCCGATGGTGGACTATGCCTACATGAAGCGCGACACCGAAGACTTCATGAGCCTGTGGCGCAGCCCCAAGCCCACCATCGCCAAAGTACATGGGTATGCCGCCGCCGGAGGCAGTGACATCGCCCTGTGCTGCGATCTGCTGGTGATGGCCGACGACGCCCGCATTGGTTACATGCCCACCCGCGTCTGGGGCTGCCCCACCACGGCCATGTGGACCTACCGCCTGGGGGCCGCGCGGGCCAAGCAGATGATGTTCACCGGTGACACCATCGACGGCAAAAAAGCCGCTGAATGGGGCCTGGCCAATGAATCGGTACCGGTGGATCAACTTGAAGCCGCCACCCTGAAGCTGGCCAACCGCATCGCCGGCGTGCCCAGCTCGCACCTGGCCATGCACAAGATGGTCGTCAACCAGGTGATGCTGACGATGGGGCTGGAGCAAACCCAGATGATGGCCACGGTGTTTGACGGCGTCACCCGCCACAACCCCGAAGGCCTGTGGTTTCGCCGCTATGCGCAGCAAGAGGGCTTCAAGGCGGCGGTGCAATGGCGCGACAGCGGCAAGCCAATTCCAGAAGGCGATGAGGCGCGGGAGCTGATCCGGCAGATGAACAGCAAGCGCAGCCCAGGCAAATAGGGTTTGTCGATGGGTCTGCCCAGTGGGATTCGGGTATTCCATTATTGGCCGCTTCATCGCCGCGCCGTAATCAGACACGCCGACTGAACTTCACCGCCCACCCGCCCACACTGGGTGAGCACAATGACGGGATACTGACCGAGCTGGGTTTCTAGCCACCTCAAATAACACGCCTTCGCGAAAAGGGCGTGGTTCAGCCCGGTTTGCTAAACCGCTTCGCCCTGGAAACCACCTGCGCGAAGTGTCACGACCAGGGTATCGCGATAGCCTTCATTTCCGAGGGGCTGGATCGGCGTTGACTCGTGAATCACCCGCGCATCGTCCAGCAACAACAAAGACCAGCTATGTGTCAAGGTGAAGCGTTGACCGCCCGGCCCGGCCGCGTCAAACACACGCGTCTCCCCGCCTTTGACACCGGCCCGGTCCACCATGAAAACCGCAACCAGGTCCACGCCGTCGCGGTGAGCGCCTTCAGGCGTGGGGCGACCGATGCCGTCGGTGGTGTCAATGCGGAACTGGTGCGCTTCCACGAACCAGGGCTGGGCTGACGTGTGGCGACTGCTCACACGCCCCAGCCAGACCAGCAGTTGCCGCCACGCCGGATGCCCCGCCATCTCAGGCCACATCGGCTCAAACCAGCGCTGCATGCCACCGTGCAGAGCGTTGTATTCGACCGGTTGCCAATGCGGGCGATGCGCCACTTGGGTCACTTGATCGCCATCCACCACAAAGCAGGAATGCCGGCGCCTGCGGTAGCGGCCACCGTCCTTTAAATAGGTGTCAGGCGGCAGCGCATTCCAGAAAGGTTTGAAGTCGTTGAGTTGCGCCAGATCACAACCGGCTGCGCGCGCAAAATCGTCAGGTGACAGCACCGCGTAGCCCTGGGCTTGCAAGGCGTGATCCAGCTGGTTCAGGTCGGCGAGACAGGGGGGAGAAAAAGTGGTCGTCATGGTGTCAAATTCGGGATCAAGCCTCGATTTTGACGCCCTTCCAGAAGGCCACCCGCCCACGCACCATCTCGGCCTCGGGCTTCGGCGACGGGTAATACCAGACCGCATCCACATTCACATCGCCATTGACCATCACCGAGTAGTAGCTCGCCTGTCCTTTCCAGGCGCACATCGTCTTGTGATTGCTGAATGTGATCAGGTCACGGTTTAGCGCGGTATCGGGGAAATAGTGGTTGCCTTCCACCAGCACGGTATCGTCGCTTTGCGCAATAACGGCACCATTCCAGACTGCTTTCATGAAAAACTCCTTTGAATTGAGGGCTTATTTAGGGACTTTATTTGAGGACTTATTGCGGGACTCACTGCGGCGCATGAAGCCAGTGCAAACTGAACAGTTGCTGCGTATCGGTCCATACTGGGCCGGGTGTGAAGCCAGCCTGAACAGCCAGCGCACGCAAGCGTTCAATGGTGAATTTATGCGAGTTCTCGGTGTGCAGGGTTTCACCTTCTTCAAACACAAAACGCTGGCCGCACACGTGAACCACCTGGCGGACCCGGCTCATCAAATGCATCTCGATGCGCTGCATGGGTGCGTTGTAAAACGCGCTGTGGGCAAATTTGGCCAGATCAAAGTCTGCCGCAAGCTCGCGGTTGGCACGCGCCAGCAGGTTCAGGTTAAAGGCCGCCGTGATGCCCTGGGCATCGCTGTAGGCGGCGTGCAGCACGGCCGGGTCTTTTACCAAGTCTGCACCGACCAGCAGCGCACCACCGCGCAACAGGCGCGCCGCCATGCGCAAAAAACGTACCGTCTCGGGCGGTGTGAAGTTGCCAATGGTGGAGCCCGGGAAAAAGCCGACGCGTTGGCCCGGGCCGGGTGGCGCCGCAGGCAAAGCAAAGGCCTTGGTGTAGTCGGCCACCAGCGGTTTTACCTGCAACTGCGGGTACTCCGCCTTGAGTGCCTGTGCGGCCAACGCCAGATGATCGCCTGAAATGTCAATCGGAACATAGCGCGCAGGTGTTTGCATGGCATCCAGCAGCAAACGCACCTTGGTCAGGGACCCGGCGCCAAACTCCACCAGCTCGGCATGTGGGCCAATGTGCGCAGCAATCTCATGCGCGCGCTCGCGCAACAGCCCGATCTCGGTGCGGGTGGGGTAATACTCGGGCAAGCCACAGATCTCGTCGAACAGCACTGAGCCGGGCTGGTCATAAAAGTACTTTGGCGCAATGCTGCGCGGGGTGCCAGCCAAAGCCGCCAGCATATCGCTGGCAAAGTCACCGTCACCGTCACCGTCAAGGTCATCTTCAGCTTCAGCTTCAGCGTCAGCGCTGTCATTGGGGGCGAGGTGAAGCACGGCTCGGGCAGTCTGGGTTGATGTTATTGGCATGTCAAAGGTCCCGGGCCAGGCGCAGGCCGGAAAACTGCCAACGCGCACCAGGCGGAAAAAAATTGCGGTACGACGCGCGGGTGTGCCCCTGAGCCGTGGCGGTGCTGCCGCCGCGCAGCACGATCTGGCTGACCATGAATTTGCCGTTGTACTCGCTGACAGCCCCGGACATCGGTTTAAAGCCCGGATACGGATCGTAGGAAGAGCGGGTCCACTGCCAGACGTGGCCGGTCATCTGGCTGATGCCGGGTGCATCAAACGCGGCTTCCCATTCAAACTCGGTCGGCAGCCGGGCCCCGGCCCATTCTGCATAGGCTGTGGCTTCATAAAAACTCAAATGGCTCACAGGGGCCGCCGGATCCAGGGGGCATACACCGTTCAGGCCAAACACCTGCCATTGCGGTGAGGGCGCTCTTGCATCGCCTGGCGCCAACCAATGGAGAGGCGCCTGCCAGTGGTTGTCCTGCACGGCGGCCCAGCCATCGGACAGCCACAATCCGGCTTGCCGGTAGCCACCATCGGCCACAAACTCGCTGTACTCGCCACACGTCACCAATTGACTCGCGATCTCATGGGCATGCAGCAGCCGTTGATGTTTGGGGGACTCATTGTCAAACACGAAGGCTTCATCGAAACCGGCCTGGCTGACACGCTCAACACCCGGCGCGCCGGGCACGTCGCTGCCAATGCTGGCCAGCCGCTCAGGCATTTTCAGCCAGTGCAAAGCTGGTCCAGCCGTGGCCAGCCGCAGTGCGGGCGGCTTGTGCTGCAATGGCGCTTCATGGTAAGACGGCAACAGCGGGTTGCACGAGAAGGCATGGAGAATATCGGTGAGCAGCAACTCCTGGTGCTGTTGCTCGTGATGAAGCCCGAGCGTGATGAACGGGAGCGCGGTTTGCCACACTGCTGCATCGGCCTGTTCGATGAAGTCTTGCATGGCTGCATCCACATGCCCGCGGTAGGCCATGACCTGGCCCAGACTGGGGCGCGTCAGCAGGCCGCGCATCGGCCGCGGATGACGTGGCCCGAGGGCCTCGTAATACGAGTTGAACAGGTAAAAGTACTGCTCGTCGAACGCGCGGTAATGCACGACATGCGGCTGCAGCACCACGGTCTCGAAAAACCAGCTGGAATGCGCCAGATGCCATTTTGTCGGGCTGGCGTCCTGCATCGACTGGACACACTGGTCTTCTGCCGACAGCGGTGCCGCGAGGGCCATACTGTGCGCGCGCACCGCCGCATAGCGATTGACCATGGCGGCGCGCTGCAATTGCGGCAAACGGATTTGCTCAGGTGATCCGGGTAAAGACGGAATTGAAGCCAGCATGTTGAATGACGCGTCAGAAAATGACGAATTTGATGGCAGTTTCTTGCCGAATGCAGGGGTGCCACAGCGCCATAAATCGCCAGCCGCACCCCACTTCACATTAATTACAGCATAGTTTGTGTCATTAAATTGTGTCAAAAAGCGATTTCCCGCAGCAGGAATCCTCCTCCTGCTGCTGCGTGACCGCGCCATGGCACACCAATGAACAGGTTGATAAAGCCGGATCTAATGGCTCTCCGAGGCCGACAGTTCACCCGGCCTCAAGCGGCATGCCAGCGGCACGCAATCTGGCCGGCAGTACCGCACCCCCACCCGCTGGCCGACGTCAGCAGGCCACCCCTGGTGCGCCCTCCGGGCAAGTCGTCGGGTTGCAGCGCCAGGCACAGTATTGCCTTGCACACCAATTTTGTGGTGGCGCGATTGCCGGGGTCGCCCGTGCCTGCCACGCGCCCGCGCACCACGTGCCCCTGGCGCTTTTGCCGATCAATTCGCAGCAGTGCGTCCCGCGGTTCATGCTGCCCTTGGGAGTTGGTTTTGCCTTTGGTGCCGACTTTGAATTTACCGTTGACTTTGGCGCAGGCTTTGGCTTTGGCGTTGCGGCGGAAGATCGAGTAACCATGAAAAAATCTATTGTTGCGGTAGGGACGAAGGTTAACCCCTCGCCCCCCGCGCAGATCCGTACGTGCGGAATTACCGCATACGGCTCCTGCCTCAGGTGTGTGACGCATAGAAGCGTTCCTCCGGGTATGGGTGTGCGTTGCGGATGGGCG
>JANMVO010000536.1:0-15195 GCA_031392805.1 Rhodoferax sp.
AAACTCATGCCGGTACCGTGCGATTGCGACCCTGCTTCTTGGCCAGGTACAGCGCCACATCGGCGCGGGACAAAGTGTCGGTGATTGTTTCTTGCAATTGGTGGACGGCGATTCCGCCGGAGAAAGTGACCCGCAAGTGGGGCTGCTGCGCCCACACGGCGTCCTGGTCCAGGTGCTCGCGCAGGCGCTGCACCACCAGCAGGCCCTCGGGCAGCGTGGTCTCGGGCATCACCAGCAAGAACTCCTCACCGCCCCAGCGCGCCAACACATCGCTGGTTCGAAGGGTGCCCATCGCTTGCTGGGCCAGCAGGCGCAGCACGGCGTCACCAGCGGCGTGGCCGAAGGTGTCGTTCACGCGCTTGAAATGGTCAATATCGAACAGACAAGCGCAGATCGACAAGCCCTGGCGGCGGGCGCGTCGCTCTTCATGCTCCAGCAGCTCCTGCGCGTGTCGGCGGTTGGGCAGCAGCGTGAGGCTATCCTGGCGCGCCAGCATCAGGTTGCGCTCCAGGGCTACTTTAAGTTCCTTTTTCTGCATCCGAAGCTGGTGGCGTATGGCGCTGAGCCGCCCGGCCATCTCCGTGACCACGGGCAGGAGGATCAAGCTGGCCAGGAACATCACAATTTCCCGTTGCGTGCTGGTGCTTTCCGGGTTGAATTTGACCGAAACCGCCATGGTCACGGCCATCACCAGCAGCGCCAGCCCTCCTATTTGCCGGCACGTCCGGGGGTGCAGGGTGAATGCGCCGAACAGCAGCAGGGTGGGCAGGGCCATCAAAAAAACCCCTCGCACACGGGGCATCAGCAGGTAGCCCAAAGCGCACATCACAATGCAGAACAGCATCTGCGGTGCGGCCAACGCGGGGTCTTTCAGACGTCGGCTCCAGCCGCTTCGCATGGCCACAAAAAATAACACCGAGGCAACTGGAATCGGCAGCCAGAAAACTGGCGCATAGCGGTAGTCCACCAAACCGACCGACCCGCTGTAGTGATACAGCAGCAACATCAGCCCATAGGCGATGGTGTTCATCAACCACAGCGTCAGGTACAGGCGCTGAAAGCTTCGGTGACCGAGCAACCAGGTGTGTTTCAGGCGCATGCGGTGAAGCACCCCACTGGCGTGTGACAGCCCTCGGGATTGTGGTTCAACACCGCTGTAACAAAGTTTGCCCGTCGCATTGGGGTCGCATTTGGGTCACATCGGCGTCGCATTCATTCATACCCAAAGCTGCGCACCCGCGCTTCATCGTCAGCCCAGCCGGAGCGCACCTTGACCCACATCTCGATGAACACTTTGGCATCCATGAGTTTCTCCAGCTCAACCCGCGTCTCGGTGCCGATGCGCTTGATGCGCTCGCCCTTGTCGCCGATCACCATGGCTTTATGCGTGTCACGCTCAACCACGATGGTGGCAGCAATTTTGACCAGCCGTTTGGTCTTCACACCGTCTTTTCCTTTGCCACGACCGGGTTCTTCCTCAAACTTGTCTATCACCACGGTGGAGGTGTAGGGCAACTCGTCGCCGGTCAGGCGAAAGAGTTTTTCGCGCACGGTTTCACTGGCCAGAAACTTCTCGCTGCGGTCGGTCAATTCGTCTTGCGCATAACGCCAGGGCTGCTCGGGCAGGTATTTTTCGCAAATGATCAGCAGGCGTTCAATATCTTTGGCGTTTTTGGCTGACATCGGCACAAATTCGGCAAACGCATGGCCCTTTTCCGGCGCTTGCATGCCCTGCAGCCACGGCGCGATGTCGGCGCGGCGATGCACCTGATCAAGCTTGTTGGCCACCAGCAGGGTGGGAATATCTTTGCCCAGCAATGCCAGCACCTTGGCGTCGGCCTGGTTGAACATGCCGGCCTCCACCACAAACAGAATCAGATCCACATCGCCCACGGCACCCTTGACTGTTTTGTTCAGCGCGCGGTTCAGGGCGTTGTTGTGGCGGGTCTGGAAGCCTGGCGTGTCGACAAACACAAACTGCGTGCCACCCACGGTGTGCATGCCGGTGATACGGTGGCGCGTGGTTTGGGCCTTGCGCGAGGTGATGCTGATTTTCTGGCCCACCAGCGCGTTCAGCAAAGTCGATTTTCCGACGTTGGGTTTGCCAACGATTGCGATCAAGCCACAGCGCTGGCCTTCAATGGGCGTGCTGGCGGGGGCTGCCAGTTTTGGCTCCTTCAGCATGCCTTGAATCATGTTTTCAAGGTCTTCTTGGCCTGTAGCCCTTGTGAAATCGACATTAGTGGCTATTGATTCAATAGCGTTTTCAGTTTTCACAAGCGCCATTGACTTCACAACCGCTTGCGCCGTTTTTTTTGATTCAACAGCCGTTCTGGTTTTGACTGTGGTGATGGCCTTGGTTTCAGAATGAGGCTTGGCCGCTGCCTTTGCCTTTGCCGCTGCCTTAGCCGCTGCCTTAACCGTAGGTGCCGCAGGTGTTGATTTTGCCGTGCTCATAGTTTGGATTTCGCTTCAAGGGTTTGCAACATCGCAGCCGCTGCCGCCTGTTCACCGGCACGGCGCGAGCCGCCAATGCCACGTTCAGCCAGGTTGAGTTCGATGATTTCACACTCCACGTCAAAGGTCTGTTTGTGGGCGGCCCCCAGCGTGCCGACGACGCGGTACAACGGCAGCTTCATCTTGCGCCCCTGCAGCCATTCCTGCAACTCCGTCTTGGGGTCTTTGCCAATGGCATCCATCGTCGGGTTGATTTCAACCGCCTTGAACAGGCGATGAACCAACGCCTGCGCCACTGTGAAACCCGCATCCAGATAGACGGCCCCAATCACCGCCTCCAGCGCATCAGCCAGAATTGAGGGCCGCTTTTGGCCACCGGAGCGGACTTCCCCCTCGCCCAGGCGAATAACATCCGCCAGGCCCAATTCAACCGACAACTGATGCAGGGTCTGCTGCTTGACAAGGTTGGCACGCACCCGGGACAGATCGCCTTCTGGCAATGCACTCAGACGCTGGTAAAGCAGGTCAGACACCGCCAGACTGAGCACTGAATCACCCAGGAACTCCAGGCGCTCATTGTGATCTGCGGAAAAACTTCGGTGCGTGACCGCCTGAGCCAGCAAGCCGGGGTTGGAAAACTCATGCTGCAGTCGCTGCTGCAACGCTATCAGGCCGTCGCTCACAACCATTTCCTCACGACGGCTTGCTGACCTGCATTGACTCACGCGCCCACTGCGCTGCCAGCAGCTCTTTCAGAACCCTGGCCAAAGCGTGTCATTTCGAATTGCCCGTGTACTTGAGGGTCAGGAATGCGGGGCCCGCCAGATGAATCTCGCGCTGGTAGGCAAAGGCCACCACAATCTTGTCGCCCTCCTTGGTGACTTCAAGGTCTTTGCCGGTGACCGATTTGAAGTCGTCAATGGCCGCAGCTTTGTCAAAGAGATTGCGCACTTCCGGCACTGAATTACCCGTGCTGGCTTTCTTCGCAGCCTTGCCAATCGCCTGATATTCGATCACGGTGGGGAAAACCTGCGCCGCAATGACGCCCGCCATGGCGAGAAATCCACCCACGAACAGCAGACCTAAAAACGAAATGCCGCGCTGCCTGGACTTGAACTGAATGCTCATACATTTCCCTTTGCTGGAAAAAAAATAAATCTGGTTTGACCCCGCTCAGATTGATGCTCTTGGCATTCAACTGAAGGAACCGATGCGTTTGAGATTGCCAAAATTCATCCACACGAAAAAAGCCCGGCCGACAATATTCTTGTCAGGCACGAAACCCCAATAGCGTGAGTCCAGCGAATTGTCGCGGTTGTCACCCATCATGAAGTAATGGCCCTCTGGCACCTTGCAAACGACACCCTCAGCGCTGTAACGGCAATTTTGGCGATTTGGGAACTCCGCGACCTCGGATTCCGACATGCCGGCGCGCCGCCCATCGTCGTTCAGCAGGCGGTGTTTGCCGCTGCCCAACTGCTCTTCAAACTGTGGGAAGTAGCGCATCACGTCTTCGTCGAAAAACTCGGGAACCTGGGTTGTCGCAACAGGCTTGCCGTTGATGCTGAGGCGCTTGTTGACATACGCCACCTCATCGCCCGGCACACCTACCACCCGTTTGATGTAGTCCAGACTGGGCTTGGGCGGGTAGCGGAACACCATGACGTCGCCTGCCTGAGGTTTGCTGCCCTCGGTTATTTTTATGTTGAGTACCGGCAGACGCAGGCCATAGTGAAATTTATTGACCAGAATCAGGTCTCCCACCAGGAGCGTTGGAATCATCGAGCCCGATGGAATCTTGAACGGCTCAAACATGAAAGAGCGCAGCAGAAACACGGCGATGATCACGGGAAACAGCCCAGCGGTCCAGTCCAGCCACCAAGGTTGCTGAAGGATCTGGCCTTTGGCCTCGGCCACGTTGCCATCAACTTGGCTGATGCCCATTTTGCCCAGTGCTTCGCGCCGCTTGACGGCTTCGGCTTCCAGCGCTGCAGCGGCTCTTTGGCGTTGCGGTAAAAAGTAAAAACGCTCGGCCAGCCAGTAGATACCGGTAACCACCGTCGCCAGAAAAAGCAGCAGCGCAAAATTGCCTTCAACCACACCGAAATACCAGGCTCCGGCATAGGCTGCAAATGCCGCCAAAATCAAGGAGGTGACGATTGACATCAATCTTCCACCTGCAAAATTGCCAAAAACGCCTCTTGCGGCACTTCAACCGAACCAATTTGCTTCATGCGTTTTTTACCTGCTTTTTGTTTGTCAAGGAGCTTGCGCTTTCTTGAAATATCGCCGCCATAGCACTTGGCGATCACGTTTTTGCGCAGGGCCTTGATTGTCTCACGCGCGATGATGTTGGCCCCAATCGCGGCCTGAATGGCTACGTCATACATTTGTCTCGAAATGATTTCGCGCATTTTCGCCACGACGGCCCGGCCCCGGTACTGCGATTGCGAACGGTGCACGATGATGGACAGCGCATCCACCTTGTCGCCGTTGAGCAGAATGTCCACTTTAACCACATCAGCGGCCCGGTACTCCTTGAACTCGTAGTCCATTGACGCATAGCCGCGCGACACGCTCTTGAGCTTGTCAAAGAAGTCCAGCACGATCTCCGCCAGCGGCATCTCATAGGTAAGCATGACCTGGCGGCCGTGGTAGGCCATGTTCATCTGCAAACCGCGCTTCTGGTTGGCCAGCGTCATGACCGAGCCCACGTACTCCTGCGGCATGTACAGATGGACGGTAACGATGGGCTCGCGAATCTCGTCAAGCCGGCCCTGGTCGGGCATCTTGGACGGGTTCTCAACCATCTTCACCGTGCCGTCAACCGCCACCACCTGGTAGACCACGCTTGGTGCGGTGGTGATGAGGTCCTGGTCAAACTCGCGTTCCAGGCGCTCCTGCACAATCTCCATGTGCAACAGGCCCAGAAAGCCGCAACGAAAGCCAAAGCCCAGCGCCTGAGACACTTCGGGCTCGTAGTGCAGCGATGAGTCATTGAGCTTGAGTTTTTCAAGGCTGTCGCGCAGGCCCTCGTATTGGTTGGCCTCGGTCGGGTACAGGCCTGCAAACACCTGCGGCTGGATTTCCTTGAAGCCGGGCAAGGCTACGGTAGCCGTCGCAGCCGCACCGCCGGTGCCGGGTTTGATCAAGGTGACGGTGTCGCCCACCTTGGCCGCCTGCAACTCGCGGATGCCAGCAATGATGTAGCCCACCTCGCCTGCCTCCAGAGAATTACGCGGCTCATTGGCGGGCGTGAAGACGCCAAGACTGTCGGCGTTGTAGGTGGTGCCAGTGGCCATCATCTTGATGCGCTCACCTTTGCCCAGGCGGCCATCCACCACGCGCACCAGCATCACCACGCCCACGTAGTTGTCAAACCAGCTGTCGACAATCATGGCGCGCAGCGGGCCATCGGGGTTGCCTTTGGGCGCGGGGATTCGGGCGACGATGGCTTCCAGAATTTCTTCAATGCCCATGCCGGTTTTGGCAGAGCACGGAATGGCGTGCGTGGCATCGATGCCAATCACGTCTTCAATCTCGAGCCGCGCATTGTCGGGATCGGCATTGGGCAGGTCCATCTTGTTGAGTACCGGCACCACTTCCACACCCAACTCCAGCGCGGTGTAGCAGTTGGCCACGGTTTGCGCCTCGACGCCCTGACTTGCATCGACCACCAGCAGCGCGCCTTCGCATGCGGACAACGACCGCGACACCTCATATGAGAAGTCAACATGACCTGGCGTGTCGATCAAATTCAGGTTGTAAATTTCTCCGTTTTGCGCTGTGTATTTGAGGCAAGCAGTCTGCGCCTTGATGGTTATCCCACGCTCTTTTTCGATGTCCATCGAATCCAGAACCTGCGCTTGCATTTCTCTGTCTTGCAAGCCTCCGCAGCGTTGAATCAAGCGGTCAGCAAGCGTTGACTTGCCGTGATCAATGTGTGCAATGATCGAAAAATTTCTGATGTGATTCATCAACGAAGAGCTTCAAGTGATTGAATTAACACGGGAGGGGAAAAGAAAAAAGGGCGCGTCGTGTTACGGCGCGCCCTGAACCAACAATCTTTGGCAACTGCGAAGGTTGGAGGTTCATTGTAGGCAAAAACCCCTTGTTGCAAAGCCTTGACAGCGCTTGGGCAGAGTCGTTGCGACACAGCAACATGATTTTTATACACAGCTTATTAACAATTTTTAGAAACAACATCTGGACAACTTGTGGGTGATCTGTGGACCGCCTGTGGGCAATCAAAATCTTCCCATATTATGGGTTTCGGCAATTTTGATATGCCGGTAATACCTGTTGCAGATGCTCCATTCTATCCAAATTCACAATTACCGGTTTTAAATGTTAGTGGGCGCACGCACACTTTCAATAGAAAACAGGGTCAAAAATATTTTTTCAAATAATAATTCGACCCAGAAATCAAACAAAAGCCCCCAATCCAATCTCGGGATTGGGGGCTTTTTTTGGCAACTTCACGATTAGCGGACGGGGCGAATCAATGCGTATTGGGCCCACTCGCCACGACGAAACAGTATATTGACAGTCTTTGATTTTTCAATTTTCGCAACCACTGCTTCAAATTCCTTGACGCTGGCAACCTCCACATTGGCGATTGCCACAATCACATCGCCTTCACGTACACCAGCACGCGCAGCACCTTCAATGGCAGCATCGACTTTGACACCGCCTTTGATCTTGAGTTCTTTCTTCTGCGCCTCCGTCAACTCGCTGACGGTCAGCCCCAGCACCTGAACCGCCGTAGACGCCTTGGGTTTCTCTTCGCGGTCCGGCGTTTTCCTGGCAACCTTGTCGGGCTCAATTTCAGCAATCACGACGCTCAAGTCTTTGGCACTGCCGCGACGGAAAACCGTCAGCGTACTTTTGGTGCCAGGCTTGACATTGCCCACCAGGCGCGGCAGGTCGCTGGATTTCTCTATCGCCTTGCCGTCAAATTTGATGATGATGTCGCCCGCTTCCACGCCGGCCTTGTCGGCAGGTGACCCAGCCTCAACACCGCGCACCAATGCACCTTGCGGTCGACCCAGGCCAATCGACTCGGCCACATCCTTGGTGACTTGGTCAATCTGCACGCCAATGCGACCCCGCGTGACGCGGCCGGTCGCACGCAGTTGGTCACTCACGCGCACCGCTTCGTCCATCGGAATCGCAAACGAGATGCCCATAAAGCCGCCTGATCGGGAATAGATCTGGCTGTTGATCCCCACCACCTCGCCGCGCATGTTGATTAACGGCCCGCCAGAATTGCCGGGGTTGATGGCCACATCGGTCTGGATGAACGGCAGGTAGTCGCCGGTGTCGCGCTGCTTGGCGCTCACGATGCCGGCGGTAACGGTGTTCTCCAGGCCAAACGGCGAGCCAATCGCCATGACCCACTCGCCAACTTTGAGCCGGCTCACATCACCGACCTTGACGGCAGGCAGACCAGTGGCCTCAATCTTCACCACGGCCACATCACTGCGCTTGTCAAAGCCGATAATTTTGGCCTTGTACTCGCGCTTGTCGGTCAATGTGACGAGAACTTCGTCTGCACCTTCGACCACGTGCGCATTGGTCATCACAAAGCCGTCGGTCGTGAGAATAAAGCCCGACCCCACGCCGCGTGGCTGGGCTTCTTCGTCCTGCGGCGCCTGCGGGCGGTTCGGGCGTGGTGCCTGACGCGGCAAGTTGGGAATCGGAACCCCGAAGCGGCGGAAAAACTCCAGCATTTCTTCGTCCATGCTATTGCCACTGCCCGTAGAGGACTTGGCAGTGGCCTTTTCCAGCGTGCGAATGTTGACAACAGACGGCCCGACCTGCTCAACCAGATCGGTGAAATCAGGCAATGTGCGGGTTTGGCCCAGCGCTGGTGCAACCGGCACCAACATGACCGATGTTGCCAGGGCGAACGCACCCAGACCTGATAGAAACTTCCTCAAATCGACTTGAATCATCATCGCCCTTTCATTAAAAACCATTGGAAAACATTTAAAACATGCGCTTCAGAATTCTCGAAACTGAAAAGATTCAGCCCAAGGCACCACAGGCTGTACACGCTACCCGAGCCCTCCCGTATATGGGGTGCTATTTTTTCCGCTCAAGCCCCTGCGCAAAAGCCGTCAGCGTGTGAGAAGGCACCTCACCCACCACCGTCAGCCACCAGTCGCTCCCTTTTTCACCTGGCCGGTCGCCAGATTTTTCAGTCAGTCGGCGGGTCAGCATTTGGGTCGCACCCATGACCAAGAGGCGTTCCTGCACATGCCGCTGGCGATCAAACGCCTCTGCGAACAGGGACACAGACGCCAGGCCATCAGAAAAAATCCATTGCATGGTGTTCTCGGGGATGGCACCCTCTACGGAAGCCATCACGCGCTTGAAGCAACTCATGGGTTTAAAGCCCGGCACCGCGTTCTTGATTACCCAGCCCTCAGCGAGCGCCGTGGTCTTCACAAGGTCCGGCTTTTCGACCTTGTATCCCTCAGTGTTGCCCATCATCTGCGTCAGCTTTCCCATGCTGACCGGCGCATCGAGCTGTAGCTCGGAAAATGCCGCCTGCTCCAGCACCCGGCCATCAGTGCCCAGCGTCTGCAGTTTCACCACCAGACCGGTTTTTTTTTCGCTCCACACACGGTAGCCAAAACGAAGCGCATCTTTTGGGGCCAACAGCACCACGTCCGCATCAAAACCCGCCACTCGCTCAACACCGGTTTGCCGGGCGGCATAAAACTGGGAAATTGATGAGTCGCTGGACTTCAGGAAATTCGGAAACAGGCCCAGCGTCTCGCGTTTTTCGGCCAGCGCGGTCTTGCTGTCGGCGTTGAAAGTAATGACCTGGTCGTTACGGCGGAATGTGGAGCGCGGCGCCCCCGTGAGCGCCTCTACGCGCTCCACTTGCTGATCGCCGTCGCACACATGCCAAATCTTTGCGCTGGACATCTGGGTGCCCGATGACACCACAAACGTGCCAATGTAGGCTCGGCGACGCGAGGCCTCATGCATGCGCATCAGCCACTCTGAGATGTTGCGCTCCGCCGGTTTGGCTTCCGCCGCTGCGCCCGGCACCACCACGGCACCCGTCTGTGCAAGACAGCGGACACTGGCCAAAAGCAGCGCTGCAGCCAGCAGCACAGCCAGTCGCCGGATTGGCATTCGTGGGCAAGTGTGAAGCGGGTGCAGAGGCATCAATGAATATCTCAAAAACTGTGCGACCGTGCGTTACCGGGCCGCGCCTTCGAATGTGGCATTGCGGAGAAATCCGGCCGGCATTTGAAGCGCCGATGTGCCGCCAAACTGGTTGTGGGCGGCCAGCAGCGCGTCCAGATGCGGATCACGGATCATCACCTGCGAACCCAGCCCGTTCACGCTGACATCCTGTTGCACAAGCACCGGTGTGGCACCGCCAGGCGCTACCCCGAATGGTGGAGTTGCCTGCGCCAGCTGGGGTGCCGATGGCACGGCACCGCCAGGGCTTGCAGTGCCGCCTGCAAGGCTCCAACTAATTGCGCCTACCGCCGCCAGCGACGCAAAACCCGCCACCAGTTTCCAGCCAAAGCTGGATTCATTGGCACTCCCGATACTTGAACTAATTATGCTGCTAGCCCTTGTGTAATCTGCATTATTAGCTATATTATACGTAGCAATCTCTGCTTTTGCCAGCAGCGGATGAGTGGAGGCGATTTCGCAGTTAAGCCGACTCTGGAAGCGCGCCAGAAAGGCGGCGTCACCGGCACATGCGGCCAGTTCACCCGAGCGCAGCACATCGCCGACCACGTGATACGCGTGCCAAGTTGCGCGGGCTTCTCCGCCCCCACAGACTATGCCGACAGCGCGCGCAAATTCGCCGCCGCGCAATTGACCATCGGCCAGCGTGGAGACAAGTTCACGATTTTTCAAAACGTCCTGGTTCATCATCTACTGCCTCTCAATGGTCCGTCATGCGTCGGGGGGCGGGATCATCAGCCCGACCTCACCAACGCTTGCCAGACTGGTTTTCCAGCATGGGCTTTATCTTGGCCGAGATCGACTCGCGGGCGCGAAAAATCCGCGACCGCACCGTGCCTATCGGACAATTCATCACGGTCGAAATTTCCTCATAACTCAGGCCTTCAATTTCCCGCAGCGTCACGGCCTGACGAAGCTCCACTGGCAATGCCTCCATGGCTGCGTTGACAACTGCCGCGATTTCTTTAGCGGCAAACACCGACTCGGGTGTTTCATCCGACATTGGTTCATTCCTGCGCGTTTTAGTTTCATCGTCATCGTCCGATTTGAGAAAACTCTCGGACACTGTCGGATCACGCTTTAGCTCCATCAAGGACTTTTTGGCCGTGTTGACGGCAATCCGGTACAGCCAGGTGTAAAACTGGGCGTCGCCCCGAAACTGATGCAGCGCCCGGTAAGCCCGAATGAAGGTCTCCTGCGCAATGTCTTCCACCAGGTCCACATCGCGCACCATGCGGCCTATGAGGCGCTGAATCCGGCGCTGGTACTTGATCACCAGCAGTTCAAACGCGCGCTGGTCGCCGGCCACCGTGCGTTCGACCAGCATCAGGTCGCTGTCCGTCACGTCTGCGGAAGGCGGAGGTCCGCCTGGCGTCATGCCTTGACCTCTTGCGGGAGCGGCGGCGCGGTCACGTTCGCGGTCGCAGTTACAGTCACAGTCGCGGTCACAGTCGGGGTCGAATGACCAGCTTGGCGTGCGTTCACAGCAGCACTTGAATGCACTGCCCTGCGAAACGCTTGCCAGTCGGCTGGGGCAGCACGCCGATCCAGCCATATCCAGCGCACGCCACCGCGCTCAATGCGCAAACTCAACAACAGGAAACTCTGAAAATCGAGGTGCACGACCAGATTACCGGTTTGAGTTGAACCGAGCGTGTCGAACCACCAGAGCTGGCCATCCCAACGCAAGCCGCCCGACGCCTGCCGCCGCCAGCCAGACAACGCCACGACACCCACAGCCATCGGCAATGTCAATGCCACATACCTACGCCAGCCAGAGACGTCCATCACGCAACACCAGTAGGCGCTGACCGCCGCGCCAGCCAGCCACGCTAGCCACAAAAACCAGGCCTGAAAACGCGAACGCCCCACCGGAAAACTGACCGCTGGGGCGTTGTGCATGTTGGGGAAATCCCCTCAGGCGCGCTTGAAGACGAGTGAGCCGTTAGTCCCGCCAAAACCGAAATTGTTTTTGACTGCAACATCAATCTTCATGTCGCGCGCTGATGTGGCGCAGTAGTCCAGGTCGCATTCAGGATCCTGGTTAAAGATATTGATGGTGGGCGGGCTTTTCTGGTGATGCAGCGCCAGCACCGTGAACACTGACTCAATGCCGCCGGCGCCACCGAGCAAGTGGCCAGTCATGGATTTGGTGGAATTGACCACCAGCTTTTTGGCTGAATCGCCAAATGCCAGCTTGATGGCATTGGTTTCATTCAAGTCGCCCAGCGGCGTGGAGGTGCCATGGGCGTTGAGGTAGTTGACCTCATCCGCGTTAACGCCGGCATTCTTCAGTGCCATTGCCATGGCGCGCCGGGGGCCATCTACATTGGGCGCGGTCATGTGGAATGCATCGCTGCTCATGCCGAAGCCAACCAGCTCGGCATAGATTTTTGCGCCCCGCGCCTTGGCATGTTCATACTCTTCCAGCACCAGCACACCGGCGCCTTCACCCAGAACGAAGCCGTCACGGTCTTTGTCCCATGGGCGCGAGGCGGTCTTGGGGTCGTCGTTACGGGTACTCAACGCACGCGGAGCCGTGAAGCCACTGATGCCCAGTTGCGACACGGTTGACTCGGACCCGCCGGCAATCATCACATCAACATCGCCATATTCGATCATCCGGGCCGACAGGCCAATCGCGTGCAGACCGGTGGTGCAGGCGGTGACCACCGCCAGGCTCGGCCCCTTGAAGCCAAACTTGATCGACACATGGCCTGAGATCATGTTGATGATCGAGGCAGGCACAAAAAACGGCGACACTCGGCGCGGGCCGCGGGCCACCAGTTCGTCACGGGTCTGCTCAATCATCGGCAGGCCGCCAATCCCCGAGCCGATATTGCAGCCTATGCGTGTGGCTTCTTCTTCACCCAGGGCATCGCCAATGGCAAGTCCCGAATCAACCACCGCCTGGCAGGCGGCTGCCAGACCGAGATGGATGAAGCGGTCCATATGGCGCGCTTCCTTCTCGGGGATGTAGTCCGCCATGTTGAAGCCCTTGACCTCGCCCGCGAATTTGCAAGCGTAGGTGCTGGCGTCAAAGCTGGTGATGAAGTCAATACCGGATTGACCGGCCAAAAGGGACGTCCAGGATTCAGCGACCGTGTTGCCCACGGGGCTGATACAACCCAAACCAGTGATAACAACCCGGCGATGCGACATGTTCTTGTATGGTTTCCGGCTTGCTCAGTCTTGCGGCTTACGCCTTCTGATGGCTGGTGGCGTAATCCACAGCGTTTTGCACCGTTGTGATTTTCTCGGCGTCTTCGTCGGGAATTTCAATGCCAAACTCATCTTCCAGCGCCATCACCAGTTCTACGGTGTCCAGCGAATCTGCCCCCAGATCGCCGACGAAGGCTTTTTCACTGGTGACCTGTGATTCTTCAACGCCAAGTTGTTCGGCAATGATTTTTTTAACGCGTGCTTCAATATCGCTCATGAGTTCCCTAGCGGGGTTGTTAAAGAATCCGTGATTTTAGCCGCGCCAGGGATGGATTCCCAAACACAGTCGCCGAACGGATAAACCGGCTTGATTTCTCTCTATATCTCTTTCTCTTCTTCCAGGCGGCATTCAAAGCGGGAACAGGCGCGACGACAAAGACAGTGCAAATAGCACGCCCAGGAGGAACAACAACGTATCGGTTTGAATTCAGCATGAAATCACATGTACATGCCGCCGTTGACGTGCAGTTCGTGCCCCGTCACGTAATTTGCGTCTGGAGACGCCAGATAAGCCACGGCATGCGCAATATCGGACGGATGGCCCAGACGCCCCAGGGGAATTTGCCCTGACAGGGTCTTTTTCTGCTCGTCCGTCAAGGCCGCGGTCATGTCGGTTTCAATAAAGCCGGGCGCAACGCAGTTGACCGTAATGTTGCGCGAGCCCAGCTCACGTGCTAAAGCACGTGTCATGCCGGCGACACCCGCCTTGGCTGCCGCGTAATTGGCCTGGCCGGGATTGCCAGACGCCCCGACGACTGACGTGATGCTGATGATGCGGCCGTAGCGCTGTTTCATCATCGTGCGCAACACGGCGCGACTCATGCGGAATACTGCCTTGAGATTGGTGTCGAGCACGGCGTCCCAGTCGTCATCTTTCATGCGCATGGCCAAGTTGTCGCGCGTGATGCCGGCATTGTTCACCAGCACTTGCAGGCCACCGAACTGGTGGACGATGCTGTCGATCAAACTTTCAGCGGCTGCGCCGTCGTTCACATTCAGGGTTTTGCCACTACAGCCCGGAAAAGCAGCCAGCGCAGCGCTGATTTTGGCGGCACCCTCATCTGTGGTAGCTGTGCCAATGACTTTGAGCCCCCGGTGCGCCAGCTCCAGCGCTATTGCCGCACCAATGCCGCGTGATGCGCCGGTGACCAGCGCCACCTGGCCTTCAAATTGAATCGCGCTCATGCGGCCCCCGAGGTTTGGCACTGCGTGTGCTGCACTGACACCGAGGGGCCAATCAGGCCCGCGCAGCCAATGGCGGCGCTTAACTTTTGGTGCGGCCTGGAAGCACTCATGCACGTTCACCTGTCAGATTTTTTTTGACATCCAGCAGACTGGCCGGATCAAATAGAGCCAAGCCTGTCATTTCTGCATCAATGCGTTTTACCAGACCGGCCAACACTTTGCCGGGGCCGCATTCCACCACCGTGGTGATGCCACGCGCCTTGATGCCCTGTACGCACTCGACCCAGCGCACCGGGCCAAACGCCTGCCGGTACAACGCATCGCGAATGCGTTCAGCGTCGACTTCGACAGCTACGTCAATGTTGTTGAGCAGCGCCATGCGCGGCGCGGCAAATTCAACCGATTCGAGTTTTTCCTTGAGCTTCTCAGCGGCGGGCTGCATCAGACTGGAATGAAACGGTGCGGACACGGCCAGCAACAGTGCGCGTTTTGCGCCATTGGCCTTGAGGATTTCACAGGCTTTGTCAACCGCCGCCTTGCTGCCTGCAATCACGGTCTGAGCCGGGTCGTTGA
Organism: Rhodoferax sp.; assembly: GCA_031392805.1. GTDB lineage: Bacteria > Pseudomonadota > Gammaproteobacteria > Burkholderiales > Burkholderiaceae_C > JANYCG01. The sequence continues at coordinate 14,662 of JANMVO010000536.1, forward strand.
AGTTGACAGCTTCCACGATTTCTGCCTCATTTTCAGCACTCAAAACACGCGTAGCCCTCGTCGCTTCTTCACATAATGCTATTACATTAATAGCATTCATGCCCAGAATGGCAGCCATCGCACCGACACCCACCGGCACCGCCGCCTGCATCGCCTGCGCGCGAAACCGCACCAGCGGCGTGGCTTGCGCCAAGGTCAACATGCCGGCGGCCACCATCGCAGAATACTCGCCCAGCGAATGGCCGGCAACGGCAGCGGGCTCGATGCCGGTCTCGTCCATCCAAACGCGGTAGGCCGCCACTGCTGCGACCAGCATCACGGGCTGCGTGTTGGTGGTCAACGCCAACGCTTCCTTGGGGCCTTCCCTGATCAGCCTGGCCAGGTCTTCACCCAATGCATCAGAAGCTTCCTTGAGCGTCTCAATGACGGCGGGATGATCGCCCCACGCGTCCAGCATGCCCACAGACTGCGAGCCCTGGCCGGGAAATACAAAAGCGAATGGTTTCATGTCAGTTTGGCGGGAGACAGTGGTCA
>JANMVO010000548.1:0-8964 GCA_031392805.1 Rhodoferax sp.
CCGACGCCAATTATTTTTCCGGGCCTGGGGACGGGTGCGTACAGTTGCACGTTCTTCAGCAGGTCAAACGGGGTGGCCGGATTCGCCAATGCCGAATGCACGTGGGAGGCCAGCGCCTGTATCTGCCCGCTGCCCGATTGCAGCCAGCGCATGATGCCGCCCTGGGGTGCCTCAATGCCCGTCGCTGTGTTGTGCTGCTGCGCCTCAATGGAAACCGGCAGGCCGGCAACCCAGGCGGAGACATTTAAAACCCGCTCATCGACGACTACACCGGTCAACAACGGGCCGGTGCCGGCCCGGTACGTGATGACCTTCATGCAGTTACCTGAGCAGACTGCTCGAAATAGCGATTGGCCATCACCTGGCAGCGCTTGATGTAGCGGTGCTCATCAGGCCGGTAATCGGCCACGGCGTTGTGCAGCGTGCCCATGTTGTCCCACATCAGCACGTCGCCCACGCTCCAGCGATGGCGGTACTGGTATTTTGGCTGCAACTGGTGCTCGAAAAGAAACGCCAGAATACGGTCACTTTCTTCTTCCGGCAATTCATTGATGCGCATCGAATAGCCCGGATTTGCATAGAGAACGTTTTTGCCGGTGATCGGGTGTTTCAAAAAAATAGGGTGCGAGACCGGCGGCTTTGCTTTGCGCTGGGCCTCTGTCAGCGGTGGCCGGGCGCTGCCTTTCTCGAACCGCATCTTGTCCCAGAATTTTACGAAATCATGGGTCACGGTCATGCCAGCCAGGCGGGTCTTCAAGTCCTGCGGCAGGTCGTCATACGCTGCATGCATATTGCAAAATTCGGTGTTGCCCAGCGGTTCACCCGCGCGGTGCGGGATTTCGATGCCGTACAGCACGTTGGTAAAGGCAATCATGCTGCTGTAGGACATGTCGGTATGCCAGTCCTGCCCGGCGTCGCTCAGGCCGAGCGGTTTGCCATTCTCAACCTTGTTGGACAAAATCATGACTTCTGGCAACCCGGGCTCCTGATACTGGCCAGCGACATTGATCTCCAGTCGGCCGAAGCGTTCGGCAAAAATCTTCAATTGCAACGACGTCAGGGTTTGTTTGGGGTAACTCAACACGCCATATTTGCCGAGCGCTTGTTCAAGTTGTTTGAAGTCGGCGTCGGGCAGCGGCTTCGAGAGATCGAGGCCCTCGACACGGGCCCCCAGTGACTGTCCACTTGGTATGAATTCCATGCAGGTTGCTCCAATAATTCAGGGTTGTTGCGGGTTGGCGCGGCTTGCCCAGCTGGGCTCGTGAAATTTACGTGTGGCGATGGCACGGATTTTATGAACTCTTTCTATCGACATAGACTCCAAACCGGAATATATTATTCTCAATCTGGAAACTATAGAGTAATAAAAGATCGGTACGTGTGTCCGGGTCGGTTCGCTTAGCCTTGAAGTGTGGTCTCAATCGCGCGGCGCAATTCGGGTGTGACCGTCGGCATCATCCCAAACCATGCCTGGAAGGCTGGTCGCGCCTGGTTGAGCAGCATGCCCAGGCCGTTGACAGTGGGGTTGCCGCGGATTCGGGCGGCGGCCAGCAAGGGCGTTTCCAACGGCACATAAATCACGTCAGAGACCAGGGCGTGCCGGGGCAGGGCGTCCAGGCTCAAATCCAGCGACGGGTAGCCATGCATGCCTTGGCTGGTAGTGTTGACCAGCAAAGCCACGTTCGCCAGAGCGTCATGCCGGTCGCTCCATGGCAGCGCCTTGACCGGTCCGCCAAATTCCTTGGCCAGTGCATCAGCCTTCTCAAACGTGCGGTTGAGCAGGCGGATTTCTTTCGCGCCCTGGTCCGCCAGGCTTAGCACCACGGCGCGCGCGGCACCACCGGCACCCAGCACCGTGACCGGGCCGGCATCGGCGCGCCACCCGGGCTTGGCATCCAGCAGGCTCTGCACGTAGCCAAAGCCGTCATGGTTGAAACCCTTGAGCGAACCATCGGGCTGGACGACGATGGTATTGATGGCACCCATGCGTTTTGCGTTGGCGTCTACCTCGTGCACGAGTTTGAGAGCGTCCACCTTGTGCGGGATGGTGATGTTGCAGCCGCGAAAACCCAACGCTGCCAGCCCTGGCAGCGCCACTGCCAGTGCGCCGGGCGCCACCGGCAGTTGCACGTAGGCACCTTGCAGACCGTGCTGCTGGATCCAATAGTTGTGCAGTTGGGGCGAGCGCGAGTGCGCCACGGGCCAGCCCATAACTCCGGCAAGGCAATAACTGTGAGTCGTCATGCCATTATTTTCGCCGCAAATTCACTCTTCCCGAATCCATAAGCCTTGTCCAATGAGGTAAGAGGAGGTGCAGTCAGCCTGTAGCAAGCTCCCTCCCCATAATCCAGCCCAAACCCATCCTCATAATTATGAATTCAGTTTTCAGAAGCCCGGACGGAGATCACCCATGACCACATATGCAGACTTTTATCGCCGCTCCATCGAGCAGCCTGAGCTTTTTTGGGCTGAGCAGGCCGAGCTGATTGACTGGCAGACCCAACCGCAGCAGATTTGCGACTACAGCAACCCGCCTTTTGTACGCTGGTATGTGGGCGGCACCACCAATTTGTGCCACAACGCAGTGGACCGGCACCTGAAAGAACGGGGCGATCAGGCGGCGCTGATTTGCGTGTCCACAGAGACCGGACAGGAAAAAACCTACAGTTTCAAGGAATTGCACTTGGAAGTGCAGCGCATGGCGGCCAGCCTGCAAATGCTCGGCGTGCAACAAGGGGACCGTGTGCTGATCTACATGCCCATGATTGCCGAGGCCGCTTTTGCCATGCTGGCCTGCGCGCGCATCGGTGCGATTCATTGCGTGGTGTTTGGCGGGTTTGCCAGCGGCTCGCTGGCGTCGCGCATAGAAGACGCAAGCCCCAAATTGATAGTGAGTGCCGATGCCGGCTCACGTGGCGGCAAGGTGGTGGCGTACAAGCCGCTGCTGGACGAAGCCATTTCGCAGTCAAGCCACAAGCCTGCGGCGGTGCTGTTGGTTGACCGTCAACTCGCTGCGATGGAAAAAGTAGCGGGGCGCGACCATGACTGGGCGACCCTGCGCGAAAAGCACATGGGCGCCACCGTGCCATGCGAATGGCTGGACGCTACGGCCATCAGCTACACCATTTACACCAGTGGCACGACTGGCAAACCCAAAGGCGTGCAGCGCGACACCGGCGGCTACGCGGTGGCGCTGGCGGCCAGCATGAAACACATCTTCGATGGCCGTGCCGGGGAAACCTATTTTTCAACCAGCGACATTGGCTGGGTGGTAGGGCATAGCTACATCGTCTACGGCCCGCTGATTGCAGGCATGGCAACCCTCATGTACGAGGGCTTGCCAACGCAAGGCATGGATGGCCAGCCCAACGGCGGCATCTGGTGGAGCCTGGTGGAAAAATACAAAGTCACCGCCATGTTCAGTGCGCCCACGGCCGTGCGGGTCTTGAAAAAGCAGGACCCGGCGCTGCTCAAAAAATACGACCTCTCCAGCTTGCGGGCGCTGTACCTGGCCGGCGAGCCGCTGGACGAACCCACGGCACGCTGGATCAGCGAGGGCTTGAACGTTCCCATCATTGACAACTACTGGCAGACTGAGACCGGCTGGCCGTTGCTCACCGTGGCCAACGGCGTTGAGCAGACCCCCAGCAAGTTTGGCAGCCCCGGCATTCCGATGTATGGCTACCGCGTCAAGTTGCTGCACGAGGTCACCGGGGAAGAATTGACGCAGCCTAACGAGAAGGGCGTGGTGGTGCTCGAAGGCCCCACGCCGCCGGGCTTCATGCAGACCATCTGGCGAGACGACGAGCGCTTCGTCAGCACCTACTGGACGACGGTGCCGGGCAAGGTGCAGGCAGGTGTGAAACAGCCTGACAGCCTGTTTTACAACACTTTTGACTGGGGCATACGCGACGAAGATGGCTACTATTTCATCCTGGGCCGCACCGACGACGTGATCAATGTGGCGGGGCATCGCCTCGGCACGCGCGAAATTGAAGAGAGCATCTCTGCGCATTCCAACATCGCTGAAGTGGCGGTGGTAGGCGTGGCCGATCAACTCAAGGGTCAGGTGGCGATGGCGTTTGCGGTGGTCAAGGACGCCAGCCTGGTGACCGATGACAAAGCCCGGCTCAAGCTGGAAGGCGAAGTCATGAAGCTGGTGGATGGCGATTTGGGGGCAGTGGCGCGTCCGGCCAGGGTGCGGTTTGTGACCGTGCTGCCCAAAACCCGCAGCGGCAAAATGCTGCGCCGCGCCATCCAGGCGGTGTGCGAGGGACGTGATCCAGGTGACTTGACCACCATGGATGACCCGGCAGCGCTGCAGCAGATCAGGGATTTGCTGAAAAGCCAGGTCGTCACGTAGACCTGCATGACAAGAACCGGACGGCTGTGCGCCATTCGGTGGCACAATTCGTCCCGTACCAAGGCCCTTACCAGCAGCCGACGTTCCCTGAGTCCGACAGGCTGCCAGTCAATCGTCGCATCCGCCAATCGGTTCAGCCGTGTCGCGGAAGGTTTTCAACCACTTTAGTTTCCCAAAGGGAAATGGAGGTCAGCGTAATATGAGTCAAGTCCCACCGGCGCCCGCTAGCGGCAGCCCCTACACCGCCTACCAGGGCACTACTTACCTCTTCGGCGGCAATGCGCCATACGTTGAGGAAATGTACGAAAACTACCTCGGCAACCCCGGCAGCGTGCCAGACTCCTGGCGCGATTATTTTGACGCGTTGCAGTACGTCCCCGCTGTTGACGGCAGCAACACCAAAGACGTGCCGCACCTGCCGGTTGTCAATGCCTTTGCCGAACGCGCCAAGCAGGGCGGCACCAGGGTGGTGCTGGCGACCGGCGCTGACTCTGAAATGGGCCGCAAGCGCACCGCAGTCCAGCAGTTGATTGCAGCCTATCGCAATGTGGGTGTTCGCTGGGCAGATCTGGACCCGCTCAAACGCGCCGAGCGCGAAAAAATTCCTGAGCTCGATCCATTGTTTTACGGCTTCAGCGACGGCGACCAGGAGACCGTGTACAACACCAGCAACACGTTCTTCGGCAAAGAAAGCATGAGCCTGCGCGAGTTGATGAATGCACTGCGGGAAACCTATTGCGGCACCATCGGGGCCGAATACATGTACATGACGGATCAGGGCCAGAAGCGCTGGTGGCAGCAAAAACTGGAGGCGATCCGCTCCAAGCCACAATTCACGGCAGAGAAGAAGCTGCACATTCTGGATCGCCTGACGGCGGCCGAAGGGCTGGAGCGCTTTCTGCACACCAAATACGTCGGCCAGAAGCGCTTTTCACTGGAAGGTGGCGAGAGCTTTATTGCCAGCATGGACGAGCTGATCCAGCGCGGCGGCACGGTGGGCCTTCAAGAAATCGTGATTGGCATGGCCCATCGAGGCCGGCTCAACGTGCTGGTCAATTCTCTGGGCAAAGTGCCGGCTGATTTGTTTGCCGAGTTTGACCATACCGCGCCGGAAGACCTGCCCAGTGGCGACGTCAAGTACCACCAGGGGTTTTCATCGGATGTGTCAACCCCCGGTGGACCGGTGCATTTGACATTGGCGTTCAACCCGTCGCACCTGGAAATCGTCAACCCGGTGGTAGAGGGCTCGGTGCGCGCCCGCATGGACCGCCGCGCCGACCCCAAAGGCCTGCAGGTGCTGCCGGTGCTGGTGCACGGCGACGCTGCCTTTGCCGGCCAGGGCGTGGTGATGGAAACTTTGGCGCTGGCTGAAACCCGTGGCTATTTCACCGGTGGCACGATTCACATCGTCATCAACAACCAGATTGGCTTTACCACCAGCGACCCGCGCGACAGCCGCTCTACGCTGTACTGCACCGATGTGGTGAAGATGATCGAGGCACCGGTGCTGCACGTTAACGGCGACGACCCGGAGGCTGTGGTGCTGGCGACCCAGCTCGCGCTGGAGTACCGCATGGAATTCCATAAAGACGTGGTGGTGGACATCATCTGTTTCCGCAAATTGGGCCACAACGAGCAGGACACGCCGGCACTGACCCAACCCTTGATGTACAAGAAGATTGCGGTGCACCCCGGCACGCGCCGGCTGTATGCCGACAAGCTGTCAGCGCAAGGCATGGGTGCCACGCTGGGTGAAGACATGGTGAAGGCCACCCGGGCTGCGCTGGACGCAGGCAAGAGCACGTTCGATCCGGTGTTGACCAATTTCAAAAGCAAATACGCGGTTGACTGGCTGCCCTTTCTGGGCAAAAAATGGACCGACGCGGGCGACACGGCGCTTCCCATGGCCGAGTGGAAGCGCCTGGCTGAAAAAATTTCCACCATTCCCGACAGTGTCACGCCGCACCAGTTGGTGAAAAAAGTCTATGCCGACCGTGCGGCCATGGGTCGCGGCGACATCCCGGTGGACTGGGGCATGGGCGAGCACATGGCGTTTGCCTCGCTGGTGGCCAGTGGCTACCCGGTGCGCCTGTCCGGCGAAGACTGCGGCCGTGGCACCTTCACCCACCGCCATGCCGTCATTCACGATCAGAACCGCGAAAAATTTGACGAAGGCATCTACACGCCGCTTGAAAACGTGGCGCCCAATCAAGCGCCGTTTGTGGTGATTGACTCCATCCTGTCCGAAGAAGCCGTGCTGGCGTTTGAGTATGGCTACGCGTCCAACGACCCCAACACCTTTGTGATCTGGGAGGCGCAGTTTGGCGATTTTGCCAACGGCGCGCAGGTGGTGATTGACCAGTTTATTGCCTCGGGCGAGGTGAAGTGGGGCCGTGTGAACGGCATCACCCTGATGCTGCCGCACGGCTATGAGGGGATGGGCCCCGAGCACAGCTCGGCGCGGCTGGAGCGCTTCATGCAACTGGCGGCAGACACCAACATGCAGATCGTGCAGCCGACCACGGCCAGCCAGATCTTCCACGTGCTGCGCCGCCAGATGGTGCGCAACCTGCGCAAGCCGCTGATCATCATGACGCCGAAGTCCCTGCTCCGGGCCAAAGATGCCGCCTCGCCCTTGGGCGAGTTCACCAAAGGCGGTTTCCAGACGGTGATTCCAGAAAGCAAGGAAGAGGTCATCAAGAAGGCCGACAAAGTCAAGCGCCTGGTGGCCTGTTCCGGCAAGGTGTACTACGATCTGGCGCGCCGGCGTGTGGAAAATGGCCACGATGACACGGCTTTGATCCGGGTGGAACAGCTCTACCCGTTCCCTCACAAGGCGTTTGCCGCAGAGCTGAAAAAATACCCGCATGTGACTGACATTGTGTGGTGCCAGGACGAGCCGCAAAACCAGGGTGCCTGGTTCTTCGTGCAGCATTACATCCACGAAAACATGGTGGACGGCCAGCGGCTGGGTTACTCGGGCCGTGCGGCGTCGGCCTCGCCGGCTGTGGGGTATTCGCGTCTGCACCAGGAGCAGCAAAAGGCACTGGTGGACGGTGCGTTTGGCAAGCTCAAGGGCTTCGCGCTCACCAAGTAAATTGCCGACACATTGTGCGGCAATTTACCTGCCTGTTTGACGGGACTTGTCGCCCGTCAACCCGCAGCTCAAATAGTTCGAGATTTGAAGAATTGAATTCTGGAGATTGAAATGGCTATCGTAGAAGTAAAAGTGCCCCAGCTGTCTGAGTCAGTGGCTGAAGCGACCCTGTTGCTGTGGAAAAAAAAGCCGGGTGACTACGTCGCCATTGACGAGATATTGATCGAGATAGAGACCGACAAAGTGGTGCTTGAAGTGCCTGCACCTGCAGCGGGCGTGCTGGCCGAGTTGGTGGTGGGCGACGGTGCCACTGTGGCTGCGGAGCAGTTGATTGCGCGGATTGACACCGAGGGCAAGGCGGGTGTTGCGTCACCTGCGCCAGCAACCCCAGCCACTGCGTTGGCCGCTGCCGCCCCGGCCCCGGCTGCTGCGCCAACTGTCGCACCCATGGCGGGCGTTGCCATGCCTTCGGCCGCCAAACTGATGGCAGACAAGAACCTCGCCGCCGGTTCAGTTGCGGGCTCGGGCAAAGATGGCCGTGTGATCAAGGGCGATGTACTGGCAGCCGTGGCATCGGCCGCCGCGTCAAGTGCTACAAAATCAGTAGCTTCTAATGTAATTCCAACAAGGGCTACAGCCGTTTCTTTGCCTCAAATGGCAGCAAAAACGGCGTCCTTGCCTCAAGTCGCTGTCAAAACAGTCTCGTTAGGCGAACGCCCCGAGCAGCGCGTGCCCATGAGCCGCTTGCGCGCCCGCATCGCCGAACGCCTGCTGCAAAGCCAATCGACCAACGCCATTTTGACCACCTTCAACGAAGTCAACATGGCGCCGGTGATGGAGATGCGCAAGCGCTTTCAGGAGAAGTTTGAAAAAGAGCATGGCGTCAAGATCGGTTTCATGAGCTTCTTCGTCAAGGCGGCGGTGCACGCGCTGAAAAAATACCCGGTGATCAACGCGTCGGTCGACGGCACCGATATCGTCTATCACGGCTACTTTGACATTGGCATTGCCGTGGGCTCTCCGCGCGGCCTGGTGGTGCCGATTTTGCGCAATGCCGACCAGATGAGCTTTGCCGACATCGAAAAGAAAATTGCCGAGTACGGCACCAAGGCGCGCGATGGCAAGCTCGGCATTGAAGAGATGACCGGCGGCACTTTCTCCATCAGCAATGGCGGCACCTTTGGTTCCATGCTGTCCACACCCATCATCAATCCGCCGCAATCGGCCATTCTCGGCGTTCATGCCACCAAAGACCGCGCCATGGTGGAAAACGGTGTCGTTGTGGTGCGCCCCATGAACTACTTCGCCATGAGCTACGACCACCGCATCATCGATGGCCGCGAAGCCGTGCTGGGCCTGGTGGCCATGAAGGAGGCGCTGGAAGATCCGGCGCGATTGCTGTTTGATATTTGAACGCGTCGGTGAAGTTGAAATTCACGCACTACTTCCTCGCAACCCGTCACCGTTTGGACCGGGTCGGGATTCGTGAGGAATGGATTGAGCA
>JANMVO010000448.1:0-1637 GCA_031392805.1 Rhodoferax sp.
GGGCGAGGTGTTGAAAAAACCAGACTGGATTCGCGTGAAAGCGGGCTCGCCCAGCACGCGGTTTTACGAAATCAAGGACATCCTGCGCGCCAACAAACTGGTGACGGTGTGCGAAGAAGCCAGTTGCCCCAACATTGGCGAGTGCTTTGGCAAGGGCACGGCCACCTTCATGATCATGGGCGACAAGTGCACGCGGCGCTGCCCGTTTTGCGATGTGGGCCATGGCCGCCCCGACCCGCTGGACGTCAATGAGCCCGAGAACCTGGCCAAGACCATCGCCCAGCTCAAACTCAAATACGTGGTGATCACCAGCGTGGATCGCGATGATCTGCGCGATGGCGGTGCCCAGCACTTTGTTGACTGCATCACGCGCATCCGTGCCTTGTCGCCCAACACGCAGATCGAAGTGCTGGTGCCTGACTTCAGGGGCCGCGATGACCGCGCGCTGAAGATTCTGCAAGCCGCGCCGCCCGATGTGATGAACCACAATCTGGAAACTACTGCGCGCCTGTACAAAGAAGCCCGGCCCGGCAGCGACTACCAGTTCTCCTTAAACCTGCTGAAAAAATTCAAGGCGCTGCACCCCAAGGTGCCAACCAAGAGTGGCATCATGGTCGGCCTGGGCGAGACCGACGAAGAAGTCTTGCAAGTGATGCGGGACATGCGCGACCACCATATCGACATGCTGACGATTGGCCAATACCTGGCACCGTCAAGCTCGCATTTGACAGTGAAGCGCTACGTGCACCCGAACACCTTCAAGCTATTTGAAGCCAAGGCCTACGAGATGGGCTTCAGCCACGCCGCCGTGGGTGCCATGGTGCGCAGCAGCTACCACGCTGACCAGCAGGCCCACGCCGCAGGCCTGTCGGTCAGCCTCCCACAGTGAATCAGAAAATACGGCATCTGCCGCATTTTTCTGTAACCCCAGAACGCAGACGCGCGGTGCGACTTCAAATTTCAGGGTCAACCAAATCACTGCGCGGTTTTGGTGTTTGCGTTACAGCCTTCATGCTTTCCTCAAATTTCGCGCTGGCGGCCGGACCAAAAGCAATCGCGTGTCCGCAAGTTCTAAAGACGGTGGTCGATAAACACTTGTTCAAAGACTGGTCGATTTACAGCAACGACCCGCTTCATTTAACCGGGGCATGGGTTATGGACAACAGCATTCCGCCCAATCATCTGGAAGGTATGCTTGACCCTGACAGCGCCATCGAATTGAACGACGACAAGCTTTCTGTGCAAAGCACCTATCGACTCCCGCACGCCAGAGACAGACAATTCTGGTTGCAGTGCCACTACGGCGTACATGCGCAGCTCACCAAAGCCCTGCCAAAAACAATCGCCCAATGTGTGTTTCTCAAACACCGACGTATTTATGACTGGATTGAATTTGAAGCCGCGTGCCACTAACTTGTATCAGCCCAGGAGCTTCCCGCTCAAGCGCATCTTTTCATGGCTGGTGATTGGCGTGGCCGTCTGCGCCTTTGCAGGCGCTCTGGCGATCTGCGTGGATGGCTTGCGGGATCACATCACTGATACCGACCTTGCCATCGTGCCTGGCAATACGGTCAATGCGGACGGCACACCCTCATGGCGTTTGCAAGGCAGACTGGATGCAGCGCTTGACCTGTACC
>JANMVO010000591.1:0-4920 GCA_031392805.1 Rhodoferax sp.
TCAGACAAGGTGTCGGTTTTGGCGGGTGTGCGCCACAGCACCGTGCGCTTCACCAGTACCGACAATTACCTGATTGATGGCAATGGCTCGGGCGCCACCCGCTTCCAGGCCGCCAGCCCGGTGCTGGGGCTTACCTTTCATCCCACCGACAGCCTTAACCTGTATGCCAATTACGGGCGCGGGTTCGAAAGCCCCACGCTGCTTGAGGTGGCCTACAGTGGCGCGGGCGTGCCCGGCTTCAACACCACGCTCAACGCCTCAAACAGCCGTCATTACGAGCTGGGGGCCAAGTGGCTGGCCAGCGCACAGTCGCGGCTGGACTTCACCGTGTTCCAGATCGATTCAACCGATGAGATTGTGGTGGCCAGCAACATCGGCGGCAACGCCACTTTCAAGAACGCGCCGGGCACGCGGCGCACCGGGTTTGAGCTGGGCGGCAGCACCCGGATCACGCCCAATCTGCGCGCCACCTTGTCGGCGTCGCGCATCAACGCCAGCTTCTCACAGACCTTCACCAGCGGCCCCACCACGGTTGCGGCCGGCAACAGGATTCCCGGTATCCCGCAGAGCTTTGTGTTCTCGGAGCTGCTGTGGACGGCGCGCGACATGGGCAGCGCCACCAGCAAAGCCGCAGCCGCGCTGGGCAGCCAGGCCGGGCTGGAGTTCACGCAGGCCGGGCGGCTGTATGCCAACGACACCAACACCGCCTCTGCTGACGGCTACGCCACTTTGAACGCCAAGGTCAGCCATGGCTGGGCGGTGGGCTCTGGCAGCCTGACGGCCTATGCCCGCATCGACAACCTGACCAATGAGCGCTACACCGGCTCGGTCATCGTCAACCAGGCCGGATCGCAGTTCTATGAGCCCGCGCCGGGGCGCAACTGGACGCTGGGGCTGCGGCTGGTGGTGCCGCTTTGAACTGGAACGCCATGAAAGTCCCCTTTTTCACCGTGGATTTTCATGGTCAGCAGCGAGACTGACATTTCAAGCTGATGCGCGTAAAATTCCTTACCATACGTAAGGAGTTTTCCATGCCAGTTGCTACCCTCACCAGCAAAGGCCAGATCACATTGCCCCTCGCCGTTCGGACCACGCTCGGCTTGAGCGCGGGCAACCAGGTTGATTTTGTCGCCATTGACGGTGGCTTCCGGCTGATTCCGGTGCGCAGCGACGTCGCCAGCCTGCGGGGCCGTTTTGCGGGCCGCGTCAAGAAGCCTGTCAGCATTGAAGCCATGAACGAAGCGATTGCAGAGGGTGCCGCCTCGCGCAACAAATAGCTTCGCATGATCGGCCTCGACACCAATGTGCTGGCGCGGTATCTCGCGCAGGACGATGCCCGCCAGTCGGCTGCGGCAACCCGCCTGGTAGAGAAAGAAATCTCCATCGCCAGCCCCGGTTTCGTCAGCCTGGTGGTCATTGCCGAGCTGTGCTGGGTGCTCCACCGGCTTTACAGCGCCACCATGGATGAGCTGGTCACCATGCTGGAAGACCTGCTTCACACGCCGCAGTTTCAGATTGAGCAACGCGACATTGTGCAGGCCGCCATCCAGCGCTTCAAGCAACGCAGCCCCCGCAAATCGGGTGTAACGGACGCGCTGATCGCCCAAATTGCAGCCAGCGCCGGATGCACGCACACAGTGAGTTTTGACAAGGCTGCGGTGCGCAGCGCGGGCATGACGCTGCTGGTTTGACGGCTGCTCCTTTACTTTGCGAGCAAGCGGGTTGTCTACGCCTGCGTGGACGCATTGGCGGCCTGCGCTTCAACCCGCCGTAAAAACACCGGCGCTACCCGCCACTGCTGCCCGTCGTTGGTGATCACCGTCACCGTCTTGCGGTTGTACTTGGCGGTGATGCCGCTCAACAGGGGGTGACCGTCGGGCTGAAACGGCACCTTATGGCCGATGGAGAAATCCAGCATGTGCCATGGGCGTGCATCTGAAAATTAGCAAGTAAATATAGCCGTAGCCCTCGTCCAATATACATGGACAGCTATAAAAAGCGTAGTTTTTCCACGCAGTGACTGCCCGGGCTACCCGACACACTGCGTCCCCACATCGCGCTACTGGCTCAATATTTGCCCCGACACACACCAATGCTGAAAACGATAGATGACCTTGTGAAGCCATCGTCCAGCTCTGCCAGCGTCAAAGGCGCGCGGGCCTGCCCCAAGGCGTCGATCCACTGCGCGACGCGCAACTCGGGGGCGAGCAACGAGGTTTCGATATTTCTGGAGATCATGGCCGTAAATCATGCGCCTGACGTTCGCTTTTCGGCGATAAGTCGTTGGTCTTCTCGAAAGTAAACGCGGGCAATTGGTTGAGTAAATACGGCTCTAGCCCTCGTCAAATATACATAAGAAGCTATAAAAATAGTATTTTGCTAAGTGAATGACGAGCCGAAATAGACCTGCATGGCGCGGCGCGGCTGGCTGGAAAGTGGGCCTAGAACAGGGCCGATAACATGATTTCTTAACGTATATACTACGCACAAGTAACGTTATTAAAACACGAAATGCAGACCCTGACCCAATCCCAATTTCAAATCGCGTTTGAACACGGCGCGGTTCAATCGGTGGAAATTGAACCCTCGGGCGCCCGGTTTGCGGTGAAGTTTCTGACGCAAAAGGGCGATGCCATGCTGGTGCAGGCGCGCAAGAGCGAGCCACGCCTTTTTGGCACCGTGGACAGTGCCTTGAAACTGCTTCACAAACTGGGTGTGCGGCGCATTGTGCTGGACCATCTGGAGCGCTGGCAGCCCGGGCAGGCCGACGCGCAGCGCCGCACCCGGCCGGACAGGGCGCAGGCCTTGACCCGCGCGGCCGAATATGACAAGTGGGTTCGCGCCAAAGTACAGGCCAGCCGCGACGACCCCCGCCCCACAATTGCGGATGAGGATTGGCAACAGATCCGAGCGACCAAGCTTGCCGCGCAAAAATTGACGGCTCGGGCCAAGGCTGGCGCGACAGCTCAGGCAACACTTGGCGCTTAATGGGCATGGGCTGCGCAGCTTGGCACGTCCGCCGTCGCCCCGAATATCGCGAAGACCTGGATGCCATTGAGGCCTGGATTGCCCGCGACAACCCGTCTGCTGCGGTAGACATGTGGCCGCACATCGATGACCAGGTGGCGCAGCTTGCCGACCCCAACTTCCCGCGTCGGCAGAGCAGCCGTGCTCAAGGTGCCTATGAGTTGGTGGCTCACGAGAATTACATCTTGTACTTTGATCAGGATGAGACCCACTGCACAGTCACGGTTCGCGCCGTGGTACACGTGGCGAGACAGTTTCCGCTGGCAAACTGACACTGGGCTCGCTACCGGCCCGCAACATCCGCAATCAGCCGGTCAGCGTCCAGCTGGAAATCGCTGAACACCACCTCGCCTGCGGGGCTGATGACGATGAACCACGGCGTGCCGCCAGTGCCGTAGTCTTGCATCACCGTGGGAAACATTGCACCGTGGCTTCCGGCGGGCGGGTCGTGCCCAAAAGGCAACTGCAATCCGTAGCGCAATTGCGTTTCCCTCAGGCGGTCAAACGTGTTGGCCTCAGCACCCTCAAACACGGTTTGCACCACGGCAAAACCAAAGCCAAAGTCAGCGCCAGACAAGGCGCCCACCAGCTTCACCAGCGCCGGAAAGCCGTGGGAATGGCAGCCGGCGCACCAATGCTGAAAACAGTAAATGACCTTAAAGCCATCGCCCAGCTCTGCCAGCGTCAAAGGCGCGCGGGCCAGCCCCTGCGCGTCTATCCACTGCGGGACGCGCAACTCTGGGGCGCAAAGTGAAGGCGTGCCGTGCGACATCATGAGGCTCCCAAGATGGTGGTGTGCTTCATCATCAAGCCCGTGCCGACTGGCTGGCGCATCCCTTGGGGTTGAAGACGCGCGTGGTGGACGCTGGCGACTTGGCCAGCTTGCCCGCAGGCCGCCGGGGCCGCCGCACAAACTCACCCCCGCAATTGGGGCACTTGCCACCCAGCGGCCCATCCGCGCACGCCACGCAGAAGGTGCATTCAAACGAGCAGATGCGCGCGTCCAGGGATTCCGGCGGCAAGTCTTTGTTGCAGCATTCGCAGTTCGGGCGGAGGTCTAGCATGGGGGCTCCTGAAATAGGCCTATTTTGGGCTTAAATCCGGGAATCGGGCGAAAAAGACGGAGAAATATGGCTCTAGCCATTGTCCTGTGTGCATAAGTAGCTATATAAATAGTAGCGATATATCCGAATGGCAAACCGCAAGGCGTTGTGCATGGCCAAGTGCCGCAAGCGTCGGCCCGGCCCCGCGTGCTGGCAAGGCAATTTCCCGTGCGCCCCTGATACCATCACACGACCATGCACCCACTGATCGACCAAAAGCGCACCGAGATCGGGCACATCTGCAAACGCCTGGGCATTGAAAAGCTCGAAGTCTTTGGTTCGGCTGCGCGCGGTGCCGACTTTGACCCGGCACGCAGTGACGCTGATTTTCTGGTCGAGTTTGCCCCGGCGGCCAAGCGCGGACTTGATGGCTACTTTGCGCTGAAAGCCGAGCTGGAGAACCTGCTTGGGCGCGGTGTTGACCTGGTTGAGCCGCGCAGCGTGCGCAACCCCTACGTGCTGGCGGGCATCAACAGCGCGCGGGAACTGGTCTATGCAGCGTGATCCGCGTGCCTGGCTTTGGGACGTGCGCGATGCCGCTGCGTCCATCAGCGAGTTCACCGCCGGGCTTGACGCCAACACTTACGCGCGTACACCACTTGTTCACTCTGCGGTCGAGCACAAGTTTTAAATCATCGGTGAAGCGCTGAACCAAGCGACCGGGATGGCGGACAGGTTCTTAGCCACTAGGCGTATTCACCAAGCACTAAAACGAGGCCGACTGGCGAGCCAAAGAATATGAGCGAAAGTCGCTTCGATACATAACTATTAAAGAGCGGCATGCTCCTGT
>JANMVO010000595.1:0-2276 GCA_031392805.1 Rhodoferax sp.
CCCTGCGTCCCAGCAGTTGCCAATAAAGGTCTCAATCTGGCTTTTCAGCGTCGCATTGCTGTCGGGCGACTGGTCATCGGGCAGCAGCAGCAGCACGTCCACGTCCGAGTGCGGAAACAGCTCTTCGCGCCCAAAGCCACCGACCGCCACCAAGGCAAACGGCTCGGCAAAGCCACTGTTGAGCCACAGCGTGCACAGTGTGGTGTCGGTCAGATTCGATATATGTTGCAGGCCCGCGCGCACCCCCCGGGTGGCCGGCCCGCCGCAGGCAATCGACTTCATCAAGGCGGTCTTCTGTGCGCGGTAGTACTCGCGCAGCGCTTGGGGCGTGGTCATGACGGGCTTGCGCGTAAGGCGTGGTGGAAGCGCTCAGGCCAGGGCGCTTGCCGCTGCCTGCACCGGCACCTGCACCGGAATTTGCACCGGAACAAAGGCGGGCGTGGGCGGGCTGCCGCTGGAGAGTGTCAAAACCTCATAGCCCAGCTCGGTCACCAGCACCGTGTGTTCCCACTGGGCTGAGAGCGAATGGTCTTTGGTGACAATGGTCCAGCCATCTTTTTCCGGGCCGTTCTTGATCTCTTTGCGCCCGGCGTTGATCATCGGCTCGATGGTGAAGGTCATGCCGACTTTCAGTTCGGCCAGCGTGCCCGGTTTGCCATAGTGCAGCACCTGAGGTTCCTCGTGAAACGCGCGGCCAACGCCATGACCGCAAAACTCTCGCACCACGCTGAAGCCCTGGCCTTCGGCAAACTTCTGGATCGCCCAGCCAATATCACCCAGCCGAGCGCCGGGCTTGACCATTTTTATGCCGTGCCACATGGCGTCATAAGTGATGGCGCACAGGCGCTTGGCGGCAATCGAGCTGTCGCCCACGATGAACATGCGGCTGGTATCGCCGTGCCAGCCGTCTTTGATAACGGTCACGTCAATGTTGACAATGTCGCCTTTTTTCAACTGCTTGTCATTGGGAATGCCGTGGCAGACCTGGTGATTGACCGAGGTGCAAATGGATTTAGGGTAGGGCGTGGACCCGCCGCCCGTGTAATTCAGCGGCGCAGGAATGCAACCCTGCACCTGGGTGATGTAGTCATGCGCCAGTTTGTCCAGCGCATTGGTGGTGATGCCGGGTTGGACATGTGGCGTCAAAAAATCAAGCACTTCCGAGGCCAGTTTGCCCGCCACGCGCATGCCGCGCACGCCCTCGGCGTCTTTGTAGGTGATTGTCATGGTGCCAATTATCCCAGAGGGCGGGTGCCCATGAAGCCGCAGGTAAAATCAAGGCGCTTGCGAACCAGCCCATTCAGCGCGGGTGCCGTGAGCCCACCGCCCGCCCGATCAGCCCTTTATTCCAGCCTATCACGTGTCACTGCACATCACTCAATTCGAGGGCGCTAGCGCTCTTGGCAGCTTTCGCGCACAGCAACTTTTGTCGCGCCTGCAAGCCATTCACGACAAGGTTTCCAGTGTGGCGGCACGCTTTGTGCACCTGGTGACGACCGATCAAGTACCTGCCACTGCACTCAAAAACCAGCTTGACGCCCTGTTGACTTACGGTGAGCCCTATTCTGGACCGGGTCATGCCGGTGCGGTGGATGGCCCATTGATTGTGGTGACGCCACGTTTCGGCACGGTGTCACCGTGGGCGTCCAAAGCCACCGACATTGCGCACAACTGCGGCCTGGCAGTGCGTCGGGTTGAGCGGATTGTGGAATACCGCCTCACCCTGAAACACCCGCTGCTGGGCCGGGCCGTGCTCAGCCCTCAGCCATTGGCGCAGATAGCAGCCCTGCTGCACGACCGCATGACTGAGAGCGTCATGTTCGGGCGCACGCAGGCCCTGCAGTTGTTCACCGAATTGCAGCCCGCACCCATGGCGCATGTGGACGTGCTGGGTGGCGGGCCTGTGCAAGGAAGAGCGGCGCTGATGGCAGCCAATGCCGAGTTCGGTCTGGCTCTGGCCGATGACGAGATTGACTATTTGAGGCAGGCCTTCACGCTACTCGAACGCAACCCCACAGATGTGGAGTTGATGATGTTTGCGCAGGCCAACAGCGAGCACTGCCGCCACAAGATTTTCAACGCCCAGTTCACGATTGACGGCGTGGCGCAGAGCCACAGCCTGTTTGCCATGATCCGCCACACGCATCAAGTCAATCCGCAGCACATGCTGGTGGCGTATTCGGACAATGCGTCGGTGATGGAGGGCTCGAAGGTGGAAAGGTTCGTTGCCAAGGCGCAAGTCGGCCCTTTTAGCCCAGAAATACCCTCGAATGGCG
>JANMVO010000640.1:0-3343 GCA_031392805.1 Rhodoferax sp.
CGAAGGGTCGCGAAACAGCAGCAGATTGCGGTTGCTGTCATTGGTTGCCGGTGTGCCTTCATAGCGGTACTTTTTGATCGCGTAGTAGCCGATGTAATCAGGAAAATCGCGCATCAACCGCGCCGCCAGAATGCTCAGGTCGCGCGCCGTCGTGGTGTGCCCGGCTTCGGTCAGTCCCTCCGGATTTTTGTAGCTGGTGGACTTCATGCCCAGCACCTTGGCCTGCTCGTTCATGAGCTGCACAAAGCGCTCTGCCGTGCCGCCCACGCCTTCGGCCAGCGCCATGGTGGCATCGTTGCCCGACTGCACGATCATGCCTTTGACAAGGTCTTCTACGGGCACCTTCATCTTGGGGTCAATGAACATGCGCGAGCCGGGCATTTTCCAGGCGCGCTCGCTCACAGGCAGTGTTTGCTTCAGGTCAATCTTCTTGCTGCGCAGGGCATCAAACACCAAATATGCGGTCATCAGCTTGGTGAGGGACGCCTGCTCCACGGCTGAGTCAATGTCTTTTTCAGCCAGCATCTGGTTGGCCGTGATGTCAAACAGCAGATAGGATTTTGCGGCAATCTCGGGTGCTTGAGGCGCTTGTGCGGCAACCGAGAAACTCAGGGCCGCAGCCATTGCAAATAATAGGGTTTTCATGGGAAGGGGCGTCGCTGGAAATTGACGCAAAGCGTTTGAAACAGAAATTTGCTACACGTTAGATAGCGTGTAGCGCTTGTTTGACAAGGGATGGCGGGCTAATATGTCCTGATCAGCGGCCAAATTCAGCGGTCAGTTTCAACGACAAATTTTAGCGGCCAATGTCAGCAGGGATGCGCAGGCGCTCCACCACCTTACCCTGCAACAGGTGCGACTCCACAATCTCGTCAATGTCATGGGCGTCCACATAGGTGTACCAGACTGCCTCGGGGTACACCACGGCCACCGGGCCCGCTGCGCAACGGTCCAGACAACCTGACTTGTTCACACGCACCTTGCCTGGGCCGGAATGCCCCGCCGCCTTGACCTGAGATTTGCAACGCTCAAAGCCCTCCTGGGCGTGTTGGTGGGCGCAGCAGTCCTCGCCATTTTTTCTCTCGTTCAGGCAAAAGAAAATATGCCTCTGGTAGTACGAGCCGGTGGCTGGTGTCACTCCCGGTGTTGATTCAGTCTGGTTTTCATTCATGGCGGTATTTTAGTTTTTCGTCTCGCCACCCCAGACCAGCGTCAGCACATAGACCAGGGTGGCATAAGGCCACAACCAGCTCAGCCATTGAGCCAAACCCTGGAAGCGAATGAACCGGCCCTGCTCCCAGGTGTGCAGTGTTTGCGCGAGATACGGGCCGGTGGGTGCCTGGTTGAGTACGCTGAGGTAGATGCCGGCGCCCAGCAGCACCAATGCCGCGCTGACCCGGCGCGGCGCTGGTAGCAACACAAGCGACAGGATGAAAGCGGCGCCCAGGCCGACCTGCGCCGGCAAACCGAACCAGCCCCAGGCGTGCGAAGGCCCATAACTCAACGCCCAGGACAAGGCGGTCGCCGCCACACCTGTGGCGAAAATCCCCAGCGCAAACACCACCCGCCGGGGCACTGCGCGAATAATGCAATAGCCCAGCAGACACGGAATCAGCGCGCCCAGCAGAACGCATGCCATTTCGGCGCCGGCAACCAGTGGCTGCAACTCCACATCGCGCACGGGCAACCAGTCAAGAAAAGGGGTGTCATGCAGCACATCCGCCAGCGCAGCCTCCAGGCGCTCCATCACCTGCCCCAGTCCCAGCGGCACGGCGGTTGGGAACAGCAGCGCAATTGGCCACAGGGCGAGCAAGACCAGTGCGCCTCGTGAATCCGCAACAAACCAGCGTTCCCGAAATCGGCTCCACCGGGCCACGGCCCCTATTTTTTCCAGCAATGCAGCCACCGCAGCGCCCCCCCAGGCGCCCAGGGCATTCAATGCAAAGTCCACGTTGGAGGGCACCCGCGACGGCAAATAGCTTTGAAACGTCTCCATCACAAGTGATGCGCCCGCCGCCGTGAAGGTCGCCAGTACCACGGCATGCCTGCCGCGTCCCGTGCGCAGGGCGCTTAAGGCCAGCAAAAAACCAAACGGCGCATAACCCAGCACATTGATGGCGACGTCGAATCCGGTCCAGTACTTTGGCAAGGGCTGCCACAGGTAGGCAAAAGGCAAAATGCCCTGATCGCGCCAATCTGCAAACGGGTACAAACTGGCGTAGACAATCAAACCTGCATAAACCAGTGCAAGCGGCCATGCAGAAGTTTTGTGCATCTGCTGCGCTTTAAAACGGCTTGACCACCACAAGAATGACGATAGCCAGCAGCATCAGCACCGGAACCTCATTGAACCAGCGGTACCAGGTGTGGCTGTGGGGCGTGGCACCCTGGCGCAGCTTTTTGAGCTGGACGGCGCAGGCATGGTGGTAACCGATGACCAGCGCAACCACCCCCAGTTTGGCGTGCAACCAGCCATTGCCCGGGCCCCGGCCGATGCCATAGCCCAGCCACAGCCACAGTCCAAACGCCATCGCCAGCAGTGCCATGGGACCCATGAAGCGCAGCAGTTTTGCGGCCATCAGCAGCAACCGCTCCCGCTCTGCGATTGACTGCGGCGCCACCATCGCC
Organism: Rhodoferax sp.; assembly: GCA_031392805.1. Lineage (GTDB taxonomy): Bacteria > Pseudomonadota > Gammaproteobacteria > Burkholderiales > Burkholderiaceae_C > JANYCG01. The sequence goes on from JANMVO010000640.1 coordinate 2,629, forward strand.
AGATTGACAAATATCCGGGGCAGGTAAAACAGGCCGGCAAACCAGCTGGCAACGAAGACGATGTGGAGTGATTTGACCCAGAGCATGCAGCAAGTCTATGCGATGGACACCCCAAGAAATCCAGCTTTTAGCTTCGGCATAACTTGGGTACAGGTTAGCCTTCACTGAAACTTTGTTTGCGGGATGAAGTGCTAGGCGCACGGAGCACAGCAACCGGAATGTACTTCGGGTACATGAGGATTGCGACACAAAGGGGGAGGGGCCCCTTGCTCCCCTCCTGGCGCAACAACGCAATTCGCCCGAAAAATGGATTTATTGGGGTGCACAAAAAAAACCCCAGCACGAAGCTGGGGTGGTAAGCCTGTTTGCTGTCACACATCAAGGCCCCGCTCAGGGAGGAAAAGCGGGAGGTGGCGAACCACCCACCTGTAATTTATCAAACTCGGACCAACGTTTCAAGCCCAAATGCCAAATAATCTGTCCAGCAGGCGACAATATTACATTTGCCTGTAATATTTTCATCATGACACCCTACGCTCCTTACCCCCTGGGACGCCCGCGCCGTCTGCGACGCGACACTTTCACACGCAATTTGGTGCGCGAAAACGCCGTCACCGCGCATGACCTGATCTACCCGGTATTCGTTGTGGACGGAAAACAACAGCGTGTGCCCGTCGCGTCCATGCCCGGCGTGGAGCGCTTGAGCCTGGATCTG
>JANMVO010000674.1:0-3588 GCA_031392805.1 Rhodoferax sp.
CTGCCGGTGTCCCCTGTCAACGCTTCGCCCCACACCTCGCGATGTGCAACGCATGACTCGGGGTCTGAGTAATTCGCCATTTCTTCCCAGTATTGAACTTTCATCAACTACGATCTACCGGCTTTCGCTGGCGCACAGCTACTATTTTAATAGTATTTGGTTTGGCCCTTCGGACCCCACGCACCCCGAACAAAATGCCAAGGGTCACCAGCGCCAGTCCGGCCCACAGGTTCCATGACAGCGGCTCACCCAGAAACACGACGGCGGTCAGCGCCGACAGGCTTGGCACCAGCGCGGTGATCATGGTGGAGCGAACCGGGCCGAAGTACTGAATCATTTTGGTGAAGGTGATACCCGCGATCACTACCGAGCCAACGCCTTGAAACAGCATCTGAAACAGCACGTCGCGCAAGGGCGCCGTTAGAAAGTGGCTGGGCACCGCATGCAGTGCCAGCAGCAACCCGTACACCGGCACATAGATGAAGAAGGCAAACGCGGTGATGGCAATGGTCGCCCGCACTGCGTCCAGCGCGTGCCGGCGCGCAAGCACGCTGTAGATGGACCAGCACATCGAGGCCAGCATCAGCAGCACATCGCCCTTCCATACGTCGCCACCGTCAAAGGCGTGCAACAAACTGGCGCCACCCACCAGCAGGCAGCCTGCAATGATGAAGGCCAGGCCCAGTGCGCGCGCAACCGTGATGCGGTCACCCAGCACCAGCAGCGCCAACAGCGCGGTCCACAACGGCAGGCCTCCGGGCAGCAGCACTGAGGCATGCGCCGCTGGCGCAAAAACAAATCCACTGTAAGCCAGCAGTGCGTACAGCAAGCCGCCAAACACCCCCACGGTGGCCGACACGCGCAACGACAGGGGCGACAAGCCAAATAGCGAGGACTGGCGTGGCACAGTCGCCACCGCGCGGGCTGCTGTCACCGCCTGGCAGGCCAGAGCCTGCGCCCGGTCATTGCGCACCAGCCACCAGCCCCAGGGCAGCAACACCGCACTGGCCCCGAGAATGCGGGCCAGGCCGATGTCAAACGGCGTCAACGTGGCTCCACGGGACGGATCGGCCGAGGCCCGGGCAATCACGATGAACGCAGCCCAGATGAGGACGGTGACGACGGCCGCTGACACGCCAACGGTTTTGGCGGACAGGCCCTTGAAAAAACGCATGGCCCGATTATCGGCGTCCCCTTCGTGTCCCCTGCATGATGCTTGAGGATCAAACCGCGTGCTGGGCTGTAGACTCGTTCGCCATGACTTGCTCCCGTTTTGCATTGTGCAATTTGCCGACTGATCCCGCCCATGGCGCCCCATCCGCCGAGAACCGCACGCCGAAGCGGCCCGAGTGCCGCGGCCGACTTCGCTGCCTGGCGGGCAGCCTGCTCACGATGATCGCTGTGTTTGCCTCGGGTGCATTGGCCCAAGCCCTGCCGCCGGAGGTAGACGCCGCCTTGCAGCGCGCCAAAGTCCCGCGCGAGGCCGTGACCATGCTGGTGGTTGATGTGCAGGGCAAGGCGGCTGCCCGCCTGAGCCACCGCGCCAATGTGCCGGTCAACCCGGCGTCCATCATGAAGCTGGTGACCACTTACGCGGCGCTTGATTTGCTGGGCCCGGCCTTCAGCTGGAGCACCCCTGTGTATGTCGAAGGCGCGGTGCGCGACGGCACGCTGTTTGGCAACCTGTACATCAAGGGCCAGGGCGACCCCAAGCTGGTGTCGGAGCGGCTGTGGCTGCTGCTGCGCCGGGTGCAGGGGCTGGGCGTCAAAAGCATTGCGGGCGACATTGTGCTGGACCGCAGCGCGTTTGAGGCCGTTGAGGTGGACACGTCCAGTTTTGACGGCGAGCCGCTGCGCCCTTACAACGCCGCGCCCGATGCGCTGCTGCTCAATTTCAAATCGGTGGTGATGACGTTTGTGCCGGACCGCACTGCCAGCACCGCCCAGGTGCAGTACGAGCCGCCGCTGGCTGGTGTGCAGATGCAAAGCAGCGTTCCGCTGTCAGGCGGCGACTGCAACGACTACCGCGCGGCTTTGAAAGCTGATTTCACCGACCCCGGGCACATCCGCTTTGGCGGCACCTACCCGGCCAGTTGCGCCGAGAAAGTCTGGGCCGTGGCCTACGCCGACCCCAAGAGCTACGCCACGCGTGCCGTGGAAGGGATGTGGCGCGAGATGGGTGGCAAGCTGGCTGGCAGCGTGCGCGAAGGCCGGGTGCCCAGCCCGCAAGGCGTTGCCTTGAAGCCGGCTTTTGAAGTGTCTTCACCGCCCTTGCCCGAGGTGATTCGCGACATCAACAAATACAGCAACAACGTGATGGCGCAGCAGGTGTTTTTAACCCTGAGCCTGGCAGCCAAAGCGTTGGCCACAGCCACAGCATCCAACCCGGTTGCGCTGCGCAGCGCGATCATGGCGGGTGAAGCTGCAACACTGGCTACCTCGCGCGAGGTGGTGCAACGCTGGTGGCGCAGCACCATCAGCGCCGATGACGCGCCCACCATTGACAACGGCTCGGGCTTGTCGCGCACGGACCGCATCACGGCACAGGCACTGTCCCGGCTGCTGCAGGCAGCCTATGCTTCGCCGTTCATGCCCGAGCTGATGTCGTCACTGCCCATCACCGGCGTGGACGGCACGCTGCGCCGCAATCGCTTAAAAGCGCAAGGCGGCGCGCATCTAAAAAGCGGTACCCTGCGAGACGTGGTGGGCGTGGCCGGCTATGTGCTGGCCACCAGTGGAAGGCGCTATGTGCTGGTGATGATCGTCAACCATCCCAATGCCAGCGCAGCGCGCCCAGCCATTGAGGCTTTGCTGGACTGGACGATGAATGACAATTGAGCCCATGCTTGCAATCGACACCATCGGCTACATCGCTGCCGTCCTCACCACCGGCAGCTTTCTGCCACAGGCCTGGCACACCTTTCAGACAAAAGATGTGAGTGGCATCTCGCTGACGATGTACAGCGCCTTCACGCTAGGGGTCACGCTCTGGCTGGCTTACGGCTTGCTGCTGGGGGCCTGGCCGATGATCGTCGCCAACGTGATCACGCTCGCGCTGGCCGTGGCGATTCTGGCGATGAAGCTGAGGTATCGGTGATGCACGCGGGTGCGGATATGTGTGTGCATTTGTCCGTTTGCGTCCCAGGTACCCTCGGGAACTTCGGTGCAAAAAACCCAGACCCGCATCGGGTCGCGCGGTCGAATACCTTCCTCTGCATCCAGCCCGGCACTCGCAGTGTCAATCAAGGCGCAACAGCCGCACCCGCCATCGCAGACAGCGCCTTGGACAGATTCTCAACCACCGGGCATTGCGCCACCCCATGCCGTAGGGCCAGATAGGCCGGGTCGTTGTAGCCCAGCCAGACTTGATTGGAAGCGTCTTCCCACACCAGTGCCTTGAGGGGCAGATCGATACCCGCCGACTGCGCACATTCCATCAGCGGCGTGCCGCCCTGCGGGTTGCCAAAGATCAGCACCTCGGTGGGCCGCAGCGTCTTGCCCACTTTGGCCGCGCCCGCTGCGTGGTCCACTCGCGCAAACACCATCAAGCCGCGTTGTTTGGCGATGTCTTCAAGGCGGTTCATGGTG
>JANMVO010000679.1:0-2454 GCA_031392805.1 Rhodoferax sp.
ACCATGGGCCAGCTGGTTGCCTGGGCGCAACTGCGCAGTGCGGGCCGTGAAGGTTCGGCCATCGCCGACGATCTCATCGCCTTCGGCTTGCGCAAAAAATGGAAGGAAAAGTTGCTTGTTGCTTCCCGAAGCTGTGCTGCGCAGGTCAAAAAAGATGCTGCATCATTCAACAGGGCTTATGACAGCGGGGCATTGACGGGCTGAAGCGGTGGTCTGAGCGAGCCGACTTCAGGTAAAAAGCTGTAAGCTACAACTCCCAAGGGGCTGGCAGGCGTTAAAGTTTGCGGCAGTCTCACACATGGTTTTTATTCGACGCACTTCAAGGAACTTTATGAAATCAACAATCCGCGTTTTGGTGGTTGCGGCCGGCGTACTTGTCAGCACGGCAAGTTTTGCTCAGAAAACGGCGGCTCCAGCGCCGATGGGTTCTGCTTCTTCGCCAGCGGGGACCACTACCGCACCACCTCCGATGCAGGCTCCTGCGGCCAAGTCAAAATCTGCGGCGATGCCGCCCAAAGCCAATTCCACTGATATGGCTGCAGGGGGCGGCGCTGGCAAGGTCTGGGTCAACAGCAAATCGAAAACCTATCACTGCGAAGGCACGAAGTTTTATGGAAAAACCAAGGCTGGCGAATACATGACGGAAGCTGATGCAAAGACGCAAGGCAATCATGCCGACCACGGCAAGGCTTGTGCGACCAAATAGTTCCGGGCGGCATTTTCGTGAACGCGTATTGCCGCCAGCATGTCGGTGGGCAAACTGGCTGCGTGCTGGCGAATTTGATGCTCAAAAACCAATCATGCCGCCAAGAACCAATGCAGTCATATGCTCGGGAATATTTGGCATAGCGATTTCGTTCCTGGAGCAATAATCATGAATTTTCACTTATCAAACGATGGCATGATTCTCCTGCTCTGCGCCCTCAGTATCGCTATCGCCGCTATCGGTTCCTTCATGGCAGCGCGACAGAAAAATGACGACGAGAAAAAGACGTAGTAGACAGTGTTTTTACAAACCAAAAAGCTCCCCTCCAGGAGCTTTTTTCATTTCCAACCGCGTTCCCTGCATTTCCACGCGGGAGAGCACGACCTCGCCGCCGGGACGGATCGTGTAGTGAGTCTTGTCCCGCTTCCCCAGCCTCAGGGCACGGCGCACTGTCTCCGGTACTGTGGTCTGGTAGCGGTCGGTCAGTGTGGATTCGGCCTCAAGGGTTGCAGCCATCGCACGCTCCGATGTGAGGATAGACGGGGCTGATGGTAATGCAATTGCATTGTCAGCACCTGTACTCTTCAAGACTGGGTGTAGCCTTGCCGTTGACAGCGCGGATGACATCTTCAACTGGCACAGGGTGCAGCAGAACGCCGCGTCTTTTAAAGCCGAAGGGCTTCAAAACATTGCAGTGGCGATTTCCATCCAAGCAACCCCAGGCTGCCTTTCAACCACGATACGGTCGCCTTCAAGCCGATAGGTCAATTGGCTGTGATGTCGTGGGTTGGACAAAACGTCGGGGTTCAAGACGACATAGTTCTGCCCTGCCACATGGCGCACGGATGCCGTCACCAGTCCTGGATGGCCTTCGCGGTGAAGTCTTGCGCCTACCGATTGGGCGTAGCCGTAGTCGGTCTTGTGTACCAAGCCTGAATGGGTGGCCGTCAGGGGCCGCAAATCCACGAGCGCCGCATCGCAGGCGACCTCATACAGCTTGCGTTCACCAATGACCTTTTCTTTTTCAAACCCGGCGTCGGTCAAGAACCCGCTGAACCAGTGGTAGGCGGTTTCATACACGGAGGTCTCCGCCGATTCACAGCCGTACCAGACACCAAATGACCCATCACAAAATCGGCTGGCTTGCCAGTGCTTGAAGGGCCACCCAATCGCATTGAACCATTCGGCATCCTCAAACGGCCTGTGAATGACGGGGGTTCTGGAATGATAGGGCGGCGGTTTAACTTCGTCTTCAACTTGTTGCGCAAGCGCCCACTCTTGGGGACTGCTGGTCAAATCATCAAACAGGTCTTGTGATGATCTGATGGAAACAATATTGCGTATGACGTTGCAGTGGACATCCGTCAGCGTCAGGTGAGAGAACAACTGCTCCATCAAAAAAGCAGCGTCAAACGCCACGCGCCCGATCCAGGTAGGCGCGCACCATCAACAGGCCAGCAAACCCCCATTCCTTCACGATGTCCACAGGGGTCAGGTTGTCAAATGCCTTGTTGCGCGTAGACATCCAGCGATACGCCAAGTCGCGGTTTTGTGGGAACAATAAGCGCAGATTTTTGTGAATGCCCAGCAGATGGCCAACACGCTCAAACTGGTCGCGGCTGGTGCCGATGGGCTCGCCCCTGCGGTAGCGCGTCAGTGCGGCGCGGTTGCTGGCGGCAATGCCCAGCAACGCCGCCTGATCCTCAGTGGGCAACTTCCAGTGATCCAGCAAGGCCATCACCATTTTT
>JANMVO010000684.1:0-3337 GCA_031392805.1 Rhodoferax sp.
CACAAGGCCGCCAAGGTCAAAGTGGGTGAATGGATGGTGGGCAAGATTGGGCGTGAGTTGGGCATCAACGTCACCGGCGGATCCAGCAGTGTGTCCGATGCCTGGGAGCCCTTGCGCCTGGCGGCAGCCACGGCGCGCACCACTCTGGTGGCCGCTGCGGCGGCACAGTGGCAAGTGCCCGTGGTGGAGCTCGCGGTGCGGGACGGCATAGTGTCGCACCCGTCCGGCAAATCAGCGCACTATGGCGAGTTGGCGGCGGGCACGCTAGGCAAAACGCCGGGCTACGTCATGCTCAAAGACCGCAAGAACTGGACGCTGATTGGCAAGCCCGCGCCGCGCAATGACATTGCGGCCAAGATCAACGGTAGCGCGCAGTTTGGGCTGGACGTGCGCTTGCCCGGCATGGTGTACGCGCAGGTGCGGCTATGTCCCATGCTGGGGGGCGCGCCGGGTGCCATCAACACCAAAGCGGCGCTGGCGATGCCGGGGGTGGAGCGGATGGTTGCACTGGAAGGCTTCGCTGGCGGCACCGCAGGCTTTGCCGTCATCGGCCAGACCACCTGGCATGCGCGCCAGGGTGCCCAGGCGGTCGAGGTGACGTGGCAACAGCGCCTGCAGGGCGGGCTGGATTCACAGCAGATTGAGGGCAAGCTGTTGGCCGCGCTGAAGTCTGAGGCAGGCAACACGTTTTACGACAAAGGCGATGCCGGCAAGGCCGAAGCCGGTGCCGCCCGCGTGATAGAGGCCACCTACCGCGCGCCCTATCTGGCGCATGCCACCATGGAGCCGATGAACTGCACGGCGCAGGTGAAAGACGGCAAGGTCGAGGTCTGGGCACCCACCCAGGTGCCGCAGATGGCGCGCGCCCTGGCCGCCAAGGTGGCCGGCGTGGACATCGACAAGGTGACTCTGCACGTCACGCTGATCGGCGGCGGTTTTGGCCGCCGCCTGGACATTGATTTTGTCGGCCAGGCCGTGCGTGTGGCGATGGACTGCGGCGGCCGGCCGGTGCAACTGGCGTGGCCGCGTGAGGAAGACATGACGCATGATTTTTACCGTCCCATGCACGTGGCCAGCCTGCGCGCTGCGGTGGATGCGCAGGGCATGGTCAACAGTTTGCGCATCAAGTCCGCTGGCGACGCCATCACGCCGCGCTCGCTGGCGCGCACCCTGCCTTTCTTGAGCGGCCCGTTCGACCTGCCCGACAAAACCACGGCCGAAGGCCTGTTCGATTTGCCCTATGGTTTTGCCAGCCAGCACATGTCGCATGTGGCCACGCGCATGGACGTGCCGGTGGGCTTCTGGCGCTCAGTTGGCCATTCGCACAATGCGTTTTTCTCGGAAGGCTTCATGGACGAACTGGCGTTTGAGACAAGGCAGGATCCGCTCGTGTTTCGGCGTGCCTTGCTGAAAGATGCACCGCGTTACCTGGCGGTGCTCAACCTCGCTGCGGACAAGGCGCAATGGGGCAAACCACTGCCCGCAGGGCGTGCGCGCGGCATCGCACTGCACGGGAGTTTTGGCTCGGTCGTGGCGCAAGTGGCCGAGGTCTCGCTAGAAGGTGGCTTGAAGGGCGGCAAACCGCGCGTTCACCGCGTCGTCTGCGCGATTGATTGCGGCACGGTGGTCAACCCCAACATCGTTGCACAGCAGATGGAAGGCGGCATCATCTTTGGGCTGACGGCAGCGCTGTACGGCAAGATTGACATCAAGGACGGCGTGGTTGCGCAAAGCAACTTCCCCAGCTACCCGATGGTGATGCTGAATGAGGCCCCGGTGGTCGAGACCTTCATCGTGCCCAGCACGCGCGCCCCCAGTGGCGTGGGTGAGCCCGGCGTGCCGCCCATTGCACCGTCGGTGGCCAATGCGCTGTTTGCGCTGACGGGCAAGCGCCAGCGCGCGCTGCCGCTGGTGGCGTGAGGGCGGCTGTGGTCGCTCGTGCCAGGCCTGCCATCAGCCGCCAGCGCCGCCCGCAGCCCGCAAGACAAAGACCTGCGAGGCACGCAGTTGATAGCCGCCGCAACGCGCCTGTTTGCCGACGCAGATTTTGACGCCGTCACCATCGCGCGCGTGGCCGAGGTGGCCGGCGTGGTCAAGGGCACTGCCTATATCTACTTTGCCACCAAAGAAACGCTGTTTGTGGAACTGGTGCGCGCCGAACTGACGCTGTGGCTGGCCGCGCTGACCGTGACACTCAAGCGCCTGCGGTCCACCCGGCCCGCGACCGTTGTGCCCGCTGAAATTGTCAGAAGCCTGAGCGAGCGGCCTGTCTTGTGCCGCCTGCTGGTGCTGCTGCTGCACAGCGTGATTGAGCCTAAGATTGACGAGCCGTCCGCCCGCGATTTCAATCTGTTTTTACGCGACGTGCTGATGCAGGCCAGCCATTTGATTGCCGACAAAATCCCCGGCTTGACGCCAGAGGACGCCGCCACCCTGGTGCTGCAAACCCACGCGCTGGTGATCAGCATCACCCCCCGGTGATTGCCCGCGTGATGGCTGCCAACCCGAGTCTTCACCTGATGCAGATTGATTTTGAGGCTTTTATGTCACTGACCTGAAGGCGCTGGTGCGTGGCACCCTGAAACAGGAATTGCCGGGCTGCCCGAACCCGGCCGGAGTGTAGTTGTTCTGTCGGGTGCTGCTGAGACCTGGCCATGAGTTGTGTCGATTTTCTTTACACATATCTCGGAGTACGAACAAGTCGTGTGTAGGTCAGCACGGCTGCAAGCCGCGCCAATCCTTGAAAGTTGGCCATTTCGATATTTGTCGGTACGATTATTGCTTAAAGCATTTGGGCGGCATCCCGCTGGCCCATTCAACCAGGAGAAACATCGTGAAAAAGCTCGTGATGATGATGGCTTTTGCCGCATCCGTTTTTGGGGTGCCAGCCTCCCATGCCAGTCCGGTGACTTTCACCGCGATTCTCAACGGTGCAAGCGAATTTACCCCAAATGCTTCACCGGGAACAGGTTCGGCGACCGTCATTTTCGACGGCACGGTGTTCACCGTTGATGTCAGTGTCATATTCACCAATCTGACGGCTCCCGCTAGTGCAGCCCACATCCACTGCTGCACGGCCGTCCCGAACGCAGGAAACGTCGCTGTCTCAATAGGCTTTACCGGGTTTCCATCTGCTACCAGCGGCACTTACGACAATATTTTTACGCTGTCTGGTGCGGCTTATACGACTTTGTTTACTGGTGCGCTTGCCGACCGAAGCTACGTCAACATTCACGACGCCACTTTCCCTGGCGGCGAGATTCGTGGGTTCCTGCATGCAGTGCCTGAACCAGGCAGCTTGGCCCTGCTGGGGCTGGGGCTGGCGGGGCTTTGTTTG
>JANMVO010000494.1:0-2979 GCA_031392805.1 Rhodoferax sp.
TCAGCGTCCCCGCAGCCAAGGCGCAGGAATTCAATGAAAACATGGTGCGGTTTTACCTGGCAAAGGATGCCACTGAAATGATGGCATTCCTGGTCGATTGCCACCCCGACGCAGCGCAAATTCATGAGGAAAACGACAGTCAGATGCAGCCATGAAACACCTCAATGCTTTCGTTCGCATGTTACTGGTCGCCATATCGACGGCCTATTGCGTTTCCATTTCAATCGGAGAGGCGCACCTACGAAGACAGTGCTTCAGCACGGCTAGAGGCAATGGAAAAGGCCCGCAAAGGAATCCGGGCCGACTTGAATTTGAAGCAGTGACGCGGACTCCTGCATGACCGCTTTGTATTGCTGAAACGCCAACGCGACCTGACAGACAAAGAAGCCTTCAATTTGGCTGGCTGGACCAAGAATTACCCAGCGCTGGGTGAGGCATACAGGCTCAAGGAGAGATTTTGTGCGGTCTATGAGGCATCCCACCAGCAAGGAAGATGCTTTGACCCGCTATGAGGCTTGGAGCAAGAGTGTGCCGCCAGAAATCAGGCCGCACTTCGAGGACCTGATCCGGGCCTTCACCAACTGGCAACCGTGGATTCTGAATTATTTCGACCACAAGGTCACGCCCGCTTACACCGAGTCCCTGAATAGCCTGATCCGCGTGATGGACCGGATCGGCCGTGGCTACCGCTTTGAAGCCCTGCGGGCCAAGATTCTGTTTACCGAAGGTGTCCACAAACACAAACTCAGTCGTCCGAAGTTTGAGCGCATCCGCGGCGTGGAACCGGATTACGGCATTCCGGCTGACGCCATGGGGTACTGCGCCTTTGTGGCGGAACCACACGAACAGCATGAACCGCCAAAGAACTACGGGGCCGACATAAACACACTGATCGAGCTGCTCGAAGCAGGCAGCTTTGATACTTCAAACACACTCAAATTCGGATACCCCAAAAAAATAGTGAATTCAAAGAGTTAACTTTTGTTACGGGCGCTGGCCCGATGAATGTGTAAGATTTCTCGACAATCTTTGGGGGGTTCATCAAAACTGTCGTTGCCAAGTTTGAGACGCAGGTAAAGTGAGAAAAGACCTTGGCCTGGGAAACTGACCCCAATTCAGCCTGTCAAGCGAAGGCCAACGATCAATTGCCATCAACTTTGACCAACCACTTGTACTCCACCCGCGCACGCCCCATGATTTTCTGATTGCACGGCTACCCTGGCTTGCAGAGGCGCATTGATTAGCTATGCAATTTAACTATGTAATTTATAGCTAACTATGCTTAATTTACAAGGGCCAGAGGGCTAAATCATTCCTTTTTCCTGAAGCAACTGGGTCTGATTGATGATTCTTGGGTTGCAACCTGCCAGCCTCATGAAATTGGAATCTGACCCCCATTAGTCTGAAAAGTTGAGTGGAATTGTGGGCGGAGCAGGGTGAAGTCTCAGGCAAGTGACCACTCGGAACTGTCGATATTTTTTACACCCCCGACGGCAAGGCCCCATGTGAAAACACTAAGTTGTTGATTTTAAAGGAAATATATTTTGTGGCACAGCAATTGCTTTATATTAACGGTCATCAAACCGATTTTCATTTCATACCGATTTGACAATCACCCCACTAGGAGTACCTCATGAAAAAGTTATTGTCCAAAACGCTCATAGCGACCGCGCTTGCATTGCCGGCGTTGGCCTATGCCGCAGCGACACCCATTCTGTTCGACACGAACGGTGCCCTTGCTGGCGGGCTCGTCTCGGTCGACCTGCTCGACTGGACGCCAGGCAATGCACTGGCCATCAATGGCAACCCCGCTAGCGGCTTCCTTGCTGCCGGAACTACGACGCAGTTGCTCTACCAGGCCAATCTCGGCACGGTCAGTCTTGGCGGTGGCCCCGTCCAACTCACGTTGCAGCCTTTCACGGCCGTGGCTGGTTTTAATGAAAAGGTGCTCACCAACACCACAGGGCTCAACCCCACATTCGGTTTCAATGACGTGCAAGCCCGCACGGCCACCAATTTCTTCTACATCTACGCCAACCAGTTCGGTAGCAACGTGTTAGGGACCAATTTCGTGGGAACCCCGGGTCAGATTGCCCTGAGCGGGTACATCACGTCGGTGACCAGCAGCAACTATACGGGGGGCGGTACCCCTATCTCACCTACTTTAGACCTGTTTGATAAATTCGGTATCGATAACTACGGGGGCACAAAGACATTGGTCGGTTCCGGGACGAGCGATATCAACATCAAGATCGATTTTGCAAATCCGCTCTACTTCCCAGACCTGGTTGCCGGGAGCTCTTTAAGCTTTTTCAACAGCAGCCAGGTGACACCGTTCAACCAAGCCGATCCGTCTGCGTGTTTCAGTTCAAACGGCACAGCTGGCTGCAACACCTTGAGCAACGTCGGTGCAGTCAACGGGGTGCATCAACTTGGGGATCTTACGCGCAACTTCCAGTTCCAGGCTGACGGCAACTCGTCGTTCCAGAAGGTTCCTGAGCCTGGCAGTTTGGCGCTGCTGGGTCTGGCGCTTGGCGCTGCGGGCTTCGTCCGCCGTCGCACCGCCAAGAAGGCTTGAGCTTATCTGCGGCGCCTGGCTGGAGCCAGACGTGTCTTTAAACCAAGAGGACCCTGCGGGTCCTCTTTCCGTTTCGAACCTGACGAAACATGAGGATCCCACGCGTGCTGTATGGGACGTGATTATTATCGGAACGGGCATCGGCGGCGCCACCCTCGGCCACGCGCTGGCAAAAGACGGCCAGCGCGTGCTCTTTTGCGAGCGCGGCTGGAATAACATCGCCCGGTTTGGTGCACTCACTGCCGCTTACCCGGAACAGCAGGCGCAAGACCAGGGCACCGTGCTCGACACCCAATCCCAAGCCCTGCTCGCGAACGCGGGTCGATACAGCGACGAGGTGATTGATGAGTCGGGCCCGCGCGCCCGGCGCTTCGTACCCTTTGTCGGCTCGGGCAGCGGCG
>JANMVO010000034.1:0-4663 GCA_031392805.1 Rhodoferax sp.
TTGCCGCCAGTGGTGGTCTCGGGGCTGCCGAACATCACGCCAATCTTCATGCGGATCTGGTTGATGAAAATCACCATGCAGTTGGTCTTTTTGATGTGGGCGGTGAGCTTGCGCAGCGCCTGGCTCATCAGGCGGGCCTGCAAACCCGGCAGCGAGTCGCCCATTTCGCCTTCCAGCTCGGCCTTCGGGGTCAAGGCCGCCACCGAGTCCACCACGATCAGATCGACCGCGCCGGAGCGCACCAGGCTGTCCACTATCTCCAGCGCCTGCTCGCCGGTGTCGGGCTGGCTGATCAGCAGGTCTTGCAGGTTGACGCCGAGTTTTTGGGCGTACTGGATGTCCAGCGCGTGCTCGGCATCGACAAACGCGCATTGGCCGCCGATTTTTTGCATCTCGGCGATCACTTGCAGCGTCAGCGTGGTCTTGCCAGATGACTCCGGGCCATAGATTTCAACCACGCGGCCGCGCGGCAAACCGCCAACGCCCAGGGCAATGTCCAGCCCCAGGGAGCCGGTGGAGACGACCTGGATGTCTTCAATCACCTCGCCCTCCCCCAGGCGCATGATGGTGCCTTTGCCAAACTGTTTTTCAATCTGCGCCAGGGCCACTTGCAGGGCTTTGGCTTTTTCGCTGTTGGCGGCGAGGCTGAGGCCTTTAACGGGTGCGTCCATGGAAATCTCCTTAAAAATCAACGGTTAAATTAAGTTTTGCATCTGACCAACCCTAGGACCTGTTCTCTGACTTTAACCACAGGCTGGATGCTTGAACAGTAGTTTAACGCAGCAAGTTGAAATTAGTAAACAGATTTTTTAGTCAGTTTGATTTACTATTAATGAATGGAACAAACTGCCCTCGCCCCAACCCTCTCCAAAAAGGCGAGGCAAGAGCTGAGGGAGGAGGCGAGGGAGGAAATAGGGGCTTCGCCCATCACTGCGATGGACGGCTGGCGACAAACCCATTTGGGGCATTGGATGGGCCGCGCCTTGCAGCGCTTTGACGCCCGCGTGCTGGCGCTGATGGCGCACAACGTGGAGGTTCCACTGGCATTGAGCAACCTGGCGGCGCGTGGGCAGGTCAGTGCGGCGCACATCCATATCACGCGCCATTTGGCACTTGAGGGTTCACGCCTGACCGATCTGGCGGCAAGCGCGGGCATGACCAAGCAGGCCATGGGCAAGCTGGTGGGCCAGTGTGAGGCCTGGGGGCTGGTGACGCGCGCGCCCGATGCCCGGGACGCGCGGGCCAGACGCGTGGCGTTCAGCGCCACCGGGTTGATCTGGCTCAAGGCTTTTCAGGAGGCGGTGGCACAGACCGAGGCCGAGCTGCGGATTGCGGTGGGGGCGCAAGTGGCGACCGTGATTGCCATCGGCCTGGAAGCCTATGCAGCCTAGAATTGGCGAAATTCAAGGAGTGCCCCGTGCGAATTCTGATTGCCGAAGATGACCAGGTGCTGGCTGATGGACTGCTGCGTGCCCTGCGCAGCAGCGGTGCCGCCGTGGACCACGTGGCCAGTGGCACCGAGGCTGATGCTGCACTGATGACCAATACCGAGTTCGACCTGCTCATACTTGACCTGGGGCTGCCCAAAATGCATGGCCTTGAAGTGTTAAAACGGCTGCGCGGTCGTGGCTCGTCACTGCCCGTGCTGATTTTGACCGCCGCCGACAGTGTGGACGAGCGCGTCAAGGGGCTCGACTACGGAGCCGACGACTACATGGCCAAGCCCTTCAGCCTGCAAGAGCTTGAGGCCCGTGCCCGCGCTCTGATCCGCCGTGGTGCCGGTGCCAACAGCAGCACCATCACGCATGGCCCGCTGATCTATGACCAGGCCGGGCGCGTGGCCACCCTCGACGGGAAAAGGGTTGAGCTGTCGGCCCGCGAGCTTGGCCTGCTGGAAGTGTTGCTGCAACGCGCTGGCCGACTGGTCAGCAAAGACCAGCTGGTTGAGCGGCTGTGCGAGTGGGGTGAAGAGGTCAGCAACAACGCCATTGAGGTCTACATCCACCGCTTGCGCAAGAAGATCGAAAAGGGCCCGGTGCGCATTGCCACTGTGCGCGGTCTTGGCTATTGCCTGGAGAAGATTCAGTAATGGGCTCACCCCCCGGCTTGCTCGCTACGCATAGCCGCTTCCACGTGCCAGCCGCCAGAGGCGGGGCTCTTCGCCCAGTCCAAGCCTGCGCAGGCAGGCTTGGAGCCGCTGGCCTCAGCCCCTTGCAGGGGGCAACGCCAGCAGCCCGGCAAAGCCGGTTCTGCGGTGTTTCTGGAACAGGCAGTATGCGCAGCGTGTCGCCAGCCAATGGATAGCCTCCTCGCTCAACCAGCGCGATGAAGCTGTTCAAGCGCGAGCAGCGCTCGCTGTTTGGCGAAATTCTGGACTGGATGCTGACGCCGCTGTTGCTGCTGTGGCCCATCAGCCTGGTGTTGACCTGGCTGGTCGCGCAGGGCATTGCGGGCAAGCCGTTTGACCGGGCGCTGGAGTACAACGTTGGTGCCCTGGCGCAGTTGGTTACCGTCAGCAACAGCCGGGTGCAGTTCAACCTGCCGCTGCCGGCCCGCGAGTTGCTGCGTGCCGATGACGCCGACACCGTGTACTACCAGGTGCTGGGCGCGCGCAACGAATACTTGAGCGGCGAGCGGGGCCTGCCCTTGCCACCTGACGAAGAAAAACCGGTTGTCGGAGAGGTGCGCCTGCGCGATGCCGAGTTTCGCGGCAACGACATCAAGGTAGCGTACATGTGGGTCAAACTGGATTTGCCAGGCGCAAAACTGGCCTTGGTGCAAGTGGCCGAGACGCTGGAGAAACGCTCGGTGCTGGCCACGGAAATCATCAAGGGCGTCATGCTGCCCCAGTTTGTCATCCTGCCCATGGCGGTGCTGCTGGTCTGGCTGGCCCTGGTGCAGGCCATCAAGCCACTGAACCAGCTCGAAGAACGCATCCGCGCACGCAAGCCCGATGACCTGAGCCCGCTGGACATCGAAGCGGTGCCGCTTGAAGTGGCACCGTTGGTGTCGTCCGTTAACGATTTGCTGATGCGCCTGAAAGACTCCATCACCACACAAAAGCGTTTTCTCGCAGATGCCGCGCACCAGCTCAAGACACCCCTGGCGGGCTTGCGCATGCAGGCCGATCTGGCCCAGCGCGAGGGCACCAACACCGAACAGCTCAAGCAGTCACTGCGCCAGATTGGCCGCTCCAGTATCCGCGCCACCCACACCGTGAACCAGCTGCTGGCGCTGGCGCGGGCTGAGAGCAGCGGCACGGCCATGATTCGCCAGCCCTGCGACCTGGCCAGCTTGACCCGGGAAGTGGTGCGGGAGTGCGTGCCGCGGGCGCTGGATGCGCGCATTGATTTAGGCTACGAAGGTGCCCAGCCCGGCGCTGCGGGCGTGATGCTGGACGGCAACCCAACCCTGCTCAAGGAACTGGTGCGCAACCTGGTGGACAACGCCATCAATTACACCCCTTCTACCTTTGAGAAACCCGGCATGATCACGGTGCGGGTGCTGGCCGACCCGTTTGGCAAAGCGCTGGTGTTGCAGGTGGAAGACTCGGGTCCCGGCATCCCGGTGGCTGAGCGGGAACTGGTGTTCCAGCCGTTTTACCGGGCGCTGGGAACCGAGGCAGATGGCTCAGGCCTGGGCTTGCCCATCGTGCTGGAAATTGCCCACCAGCACCACGCCACCGTCAGCATAGAAGACACGCGCCCCGGCCAGACCGCACCCGGTGCCTCGTTCAGCGTGTGCTTTATCACGCAAGCCGCCGCTGCCTGAAGCTGCCGATGCCATGTCGCTGGCAGCTAGCAGCCTGTCCAGCCAGATCGCCTGCCCCCAAGGGGACAGTTCAGTTCTTGCCACCTTTTCAAAAAGCGGCAAAATAAACCACCCAAAACCGAAAGGACACGCCATGGACCCGCAAAAATTCACCGAGCAACTGAGCGCCGAGGGATTTGACGAAATCTTCACCACGACCTTGCCCGCAAAAAAGCAACTCGCCGCACACACCCACCCCTACGCGGTCAAGGCCCTGGTCACCGATGGCAACGTCACCCTCGGCGTCGAAGGCCGGTTGACCACCTACCGAACTGGGGAGGTTTTCACCATGGCCCCGGGCTGCGAACACACCGAGCTATATGGAGAAACCGGTGTCTCCTACGTGGTGGGCCGAAAGCACCCCTGAAGCAAGTCGCGCTGTTCAGTCCACAGCGCCTGAATGAACTGCCTGGGCACTCAGCAACGGGCGAATGCTCAAACCGCATCGAATTGGAAATGCAGTCAAATGCAGTCATTAGGGAGGCGGAAATAGTCAATATACCGTTTTTGGGTGCGCTGGCGGGATGCAGTGCAAGGCGCTCTGAGCGCCGTGTGGCGAGCCACACAAGCGAGGAGCAACGCCGCAATGCGCCCGTTAATGTTGCAAATCGTGCTGCCAAAAATGGGATACTGGCTTTTTCCGCCTCCCTTAGCAGGGGCGCAAGGGTTTGCCTGCCAGCGCTGCCTTGATTTCCTCCAGCCTGGCTTTGAGCAAATCATCAACGGCTGCCAGCTTCAGAACCGCACCGCGCACTTCGAAGCGCTCCTGCACCACACGCGCCGTGTGCACGCCGCGCTGGCTCAATGCGGCCAGCGCTGTATCGGCAGCCGCCTGGGTCTGAAACCCGCCCAG
>JANMVO010000080.1:0-3081 GCA_031392805.1 Rhodoferax sp.
GCTCGCCACACGGCGCTCAGAGCGCCTTGCACTGCATCCCGCCAGCGCACCCAAAAACGGTATATTGGCTATTTCCGCGTCCCTAAGGAGAACTCTATGGCAAAACTTGACTTCAACATGGACAACCACTGGCTGCCGTTCACGCCGAATCGCAGCTTCAAAGACAATCCGCGCGTGATTGTGGCGGCCGAGGGTATGCACTTCACCACGCACGATGGCCGCAAGGTGATTGACGGCATCTCCAGCCTGTGGTGCGTGGCGGCTGGCCACAACCGCCGGCCGATCAACGAGGCGATCAAAAAGCAGCTCGACACGCTGGACTATTCCACCGCGTTTCAGGCCACAAATGACAAAGCCTTTGTGGCCGCCGAAATGATTGCTGCCATGGCGCCCGGTGACCTCAACAAGCTGCTGTTTTGCAACTCGGGCTCCGAGGCCGCAGACACCTCGATGAAGCTGGCGCTGGCTTACCACCGCGCGCGCGGCGAGGGTCACCGCCAACTCTTCTTTGGCCGCGAGCGCGCCTACCACGGCGTCGGTTTTGGCGGCATGAGCGTGGGCGGCATTCCGGCCAACCGCAAGACTTTTGGCGCAGCGATGTTGCCGCGCGTGGACCACCTGAGCTTCATTCACGACCCAGTCAATCACGCCTATATTCACGGCGAATTGCCTGAGTGGAAAGAAGACATCTTGCTGGAGCTGGAAAACCGCATTCTGCCGCTGCACGACCCCAGCAATGTGGCTGCGGTGTTGGTGGAGCCGGTCTCGGGCAGTGCGGGCTGGTACCTGCCGCCCAAGGGCTACTTGCAGCGCTTGCGCCAGATTTGCGACCAGCACGGCATTTTGCTGATTTTTGATGAAGTGATCACCGGCTTTGGCCGCCTCGGCACCAACTTTGCGGCGGACTATTTTGGCGTGGTGCCCGACATGCTGACCTTCGCCAAGTGCGTGACCAATGGCGTGATCCCGCTGGGCGGCGTGATTTGCCGCGACCATCTGTATGACGCCATGATGTCAAGCCATGCCAACAGCCCCGAGCACGCGGTCGAGTTCATGCACGGCTACACCTACTCGGGCCACCCGGTGGCCTGCGCCGCCGCTGTGGCCACGCTGAATTTGTACAAGCAGGAGAACCTGTTTGCCCGCGCCAGTGAAATGGGCAAGGTGCTGGGCGATGCCATGCACAGCCTTCTTAAAGGCCTGCCCAACGTCATCGGCATTCGCACCCTCGGCAACGCCGGCGCGGTGGAGCTCAGCAGCATTGCCGGGCTGCCGGGCAAGCGCGCCTACGACATTTTCATGACCTGCTTTCACAATGGCATCATGGTCCGCCCGGCCGGTGAAACACTGGTGCTGGCACCGCCCTACATTGTTGAAAAATCGCACATTGACCAACTGGTGAGCACGCTGGCTGACGCGATTAAAAAGCACGCCTGACTCAGCACGCCCGACACAGCACGTCCAACGCGGCGTTGTCATTTCCGCCCTGCCAGAGTCCTAAACCGGGAGGGCGCTTATGGCGGGGGTGATGTCATTGCGAGCCGCAACTGCGGAAAAAAATCTCAACCTGCTGAAACAGCAATGCCTTTGAACTGGCCAGTGGCAATTTTTTTCTCCCACTCAGCGGGTCCGGTGATGTGCACGCTGGTCCCGCCCGAGTCGACCGCCACGGTGACGGGCATGTCCACCACGTCAAACTCATAAATGGCTTCCATGCCCAGGTCCGCAAACCCAATCACCTTCGCGGTCTTGATGGCTTTGCTGACCAGATAGGCGGCACCGCCAACCGCCATCAGATAGGCGCTTTTGTGCTTTTTGATGGCTTCAATCGCAACCGGGCCGCGTTCGGCCTTGCCGATCATGGCGATCAAGCCGGTCTGGGACAGCATCATCTCGGTAAAGCCGTCCATGCGGGTCGCCGTAGTGGGGCCAGCAGGGCCTACAGCCTCACCTTTGACCGGGTCTACCGGGCCAACGTAATAAATCACCCGGTTAGTGAAATCTACCGGAAGTTTCTCGCCTTTTTCCAGCATGTCCTGAATCCGCTTATGGGCGGCATCGCGGCCGGTCAGCATCTTGCCGTTCAGCAGCAAGGTGTCGCCGGGTTTCCAACTGGCAACCTCAGCCGGGGTCAGGGCGTTGAGGTCCACCTTTTTGCTTTTGACGTAATCGGGTGTCCATTGCACGTCGGGCCACAAATCCAGTGATGGCGGCTCCAGATACACCGGGCCGCTGCCGTCCATCACAAAGTGGGCATGGCGCGTGGCGGCGCAGTTGGGTATCATCGCGACCGGCTTGCCAGCCGCGTGCGTGGGATACATGTTGATCTTGATGTCCAGCACCGTGGTCAGGCCGCCCAGGCCTTGTGCGCCAATGCCCAGGGCATTGACTTTTTCGAACAATTCCAGGCGCAGGGCCTCGACCTTGCTTAGCGCTTGACCCGATGCTGGCTTGGCCTGCAACTCGTACATGTCAATGTCTTCCATCAGGCTTTGCTTGGCCATCAATACGGCTTTTTCAGCAGTGCCGCCAATGCCAATGCCCAGCATGCCGGGCGGACACCAGCCGGCGCCCATCGTGGGCACGGTTTTCAGCACCCAGTCCACGACAGAGTCACCCGGATTAAGCATGGCGAGTTTGGATTTGTTTTCCGAGCCGCCGCCCTTGGCCGCCACGGTGATGTCGAGTTTGTTGCCCGCCACAATTTCGACGTTGATCACCGCAGGCGTGTTGTCCCTGGTGTTTTTGCGCTCGAACTGGGGGTCTGCCACGATCGACGCTCGCAGGGTATTTTCGGGATGGTTATAGGCTTGGCGCACGCCTTCGTTGATGGCGTCATCCAGTGTGCGGGGCTCGCCATCGACGCCAGCATCGAAGCCTTCAAACCGGACATCCATGCCGATCTTGAGGAAAACGTTAACGATGCCGGTGTCCTGGCAGATCGGGCGGTGGCCCGTAGCGCTCATTTTGCTGTTGGTCAGAATTTGGGCGATGGCGTCTTTGGCGGCCGGGCTTTGCTCACGCTCATAGGCGCGGGCCAGATGGGCGATGTAGTCGGCTGGATGGTAGTAGCTGATGTAT
>JANMVO010000130.1:0-5776 GCA_031392805.1 Rhodoferax sp.
CATGAAGCCGCCAGCATCAACCCGGAGTTCGCCCTGAGCGATGAGGTACGCGCACCCATGGAGCGTGGCTTGATCAACTTTGTGGAAGGCAAGATCCAGCGCGAGTTTTGGTCACCGCGCAAAGACCTGGACGTGCGCAAACTGGCCGCGCTGGAAGCCCTGTCGCGCTACGGCAAGGCGCAGGGCCGCATGCTGGGGTCCGTCGCCATCGCGCCGAACCAATGGCCCACGCATGCAGTGATTGACTGGCTCAACATCTTGAAGCGCGTGGCCGATGTGCCCGAGCGCGACCAGCGAACGGCAGAGGCCAACCAGGTACTGCGCTCGCGCATCAGCTACCAGGGCACCAAGATGATTTTCAGTACCGAAAAAGACGACTACTGGTGGTGGCTGATGGTGGGCGGCGATGTCAACACCGCGCGCCTGTTGCTGGCGGTAATGGACGACCCGGCGTGGAAGGACGACATGGGCCGCCTGGCCAACGGCTTCATTGGCCGACAGCAGGGCGGTGCCTGGCACACCACCACCGCCAACCTGTGGGGCGGACTGGCGCTGGAGAAGTTCTCGGCGAAGTTTGAAGCGGTGGCGGTGGCGGGCATGACCAGAGCCTCTCTGGCAAGTTCAGCGAGTTCAGCCAATTCCACCAGCATAGGCAGCGCCAGTGTGGACTGGGCCAAGGTTGAGCGCATCAAGACCACAGACGCATCCGGTGCCGCGCATCAAACCACGTGGTTCGGTGCTCCTGCCTCGCCCGGCAACCTGCGAAACAACAGCATGTTCCTGCCGTGGACAAAAGACGCTCAGAAAGGCGCCTTAAAAGACACATTGACCGTCACCCATCAAGGCACCGGCAAGCCCTGGCTCACCCTGCAGTCCGTCGCGGCCATTGTGCTGAAGGAGCCCTTCAACGCGGGCTACCAAATCAAGAAAACCATCACGCCCGTGGAACAGGCCAACACCGCATTGCCAGCCGGCAGCTACACCCGTGGCGACGTGCTGCGCATCACGCTGGAGGTCAATGCCTCTGCCGACATGACCTGGGCCGTGATCACCGACCCGATCCCCGCCGGTGCCACGATTCTGGGCAGCGCTGGAATGGGATTAGGTCGCGATTCACAAATCGCAACCCAAGGCGAGAAGAAATCAGGCGCAGGCTGGCCCGCATTCGAAGAGCGCAGCTTTGAGTCGTTCCGTAGTTATTACGAGTACTTGCCCAAAGGCGTGGTGAAGATGGAATACACCATCCGCCTGAACAACGCCGGCGAGTTCTCTCTGCCGCCGTCGCGGGTTGAGGCGATGTATGCACCGGAGATGTTTGGGGAGGCGCCGAATGCGCGGGTGAAGGTGGAGGCGGTGAAATAGCGCCGAAATAGCGGAGTGAGCGAGAACCCACGAGTCGGTATAATCCTTACGAAAATCACTATCGAAAGGAATTTATGGCCAACGCCACCTTAACGTCCAAGGGCCAAACCACCATCCCCAAGGAGATTCGGGACAGCTTGGGGCTCAAAGCTCAAGATCGGCTCAACTTTACTTTGCTGCGCGATGGCACGGTGATCATGCGGGTGAAAAACAAAAGTATTCTTGACCTGGTGGGCGCCGCCAACTACACAGGGCCCACCATCCCCATCGAAAAAATGCGCCTTGGCCGTTAATCAAACCACGTGCTGACCGACATGATTGGCCTTGACACCAACGTTGTGGTTCGCCTCTTATTGGCTGACGACCGGGTGCAAACGCAACTTGCTGTCACACTTCTAAAGGCAGCGCAAGCCCAGGGCACCCTGGTAGTTTTAACGCTTGAAGTCGTGCAAGAGATTGAATGGGTTCTGCGCAGCAGCGCGAAAAAAACCAAGCTCGAGTTTCTGGGCTTGGCCAGGCAGTTGCTTGAAGCGCGCGACGTTCAAATCGACAACGAAGCAGTGTTGGAGCAGGCACTGCGGACTTACGAGCAAAGCAGTGCTGACTTCAGCGAGTGCCTGTTCCTTGCCCACTACCAGCGCCTGGGCTGCCGCGCTATGCTGACATTCGATGCCAAGGCCGCCCGAATAGAGGGTGTTGAATTGGTGGGATCGGCATGAAACAATGGCGGCTAATAGCTATTTTATTCGTAGCGTCTTATGCATATCCTACTTGGGCTACAGGCACTTTTAACCAGATAAAAGCCGATTTCAAGCCCTCAGACACCCAAATCCTCGACCGCCACGGCGAACTGCTGCAACGGGTGCGCACCGACGCCACCGTGCGGCGCGGCCAATGGGTCGCACTGGCCGATGTGTCCCCTGCCCTGCGCACGGCGCTGGTGCTGAGCGAAGACAAGCGCTTTTATGAGCACAGCGGGGTGGACTGGCGCGCGGTGTCCGCTGCAGCCTGGGGCAATCTTTGGAACAGCAAGACGCGCGGCGCGTCCACCATCACCATGCAACTGGCGGGCTTGCTCGATGGTGATTTGCAGCGGGGACAGGACGGGAAGGGCGGGCGCAACGTGGTGCAAAAGATTGGCCAGACCGTGTCGGCGCAGATGCTGGAGCGGCATTGGCGCAAAGACCAGATTCTGGAGGCCTACCTGAACCTGGTGCCGCTGCGCGGCGAACTGGCAGGCATTGACGCCGTGAGCCGCACGCTGTTTGGCAAAGCCGCGCACGGGCTGAACGAGCGCGAGGCGGCCATCACGGCGGCCCTGGTGCGTGCGCCCAATGCCCGCGCGGGCGTAGTGGCGCGCCGGGCCTGCGAGGTGTTGGCGCAGATGCAACGCGGCGCTGGCAGGCCGCAGGAAGTACAGGGCAAGACCGTTGAGGCCGTCAAGCCCGACTGTGTGGCGATGGATCTGGTCACCACCGCCGCGCTGCAGCGCAAATCGTTTGAGGCGAGCGAGGGCATTGCGCCGCATCTCGCGCGGCGGCTCCTGACGCAGACCGCACCCTCACCCCAACCCTCTCCCACAGGGCAAGGGAGCAATACCATCGAACGACTCCCTCTCACCACG
Organism: Rhodoferax sp.; assembly: GCA_031392805.1. Taxonomy (GTDB): domain Bacteria; phylum Pseudomonadota; class Gammaproteobacteria; order Burkholderiales; family Burkholderiaceae_C; genus JANYCG01. The sequence continues at coordinate 2,987 of JANMVO010000130.1, forward strand.
CCGGCAGGGCGAGGGAGCAATACCACCGAACTGCTCCCTCTCTCCGCTGCGGCAGGAAGAGGGAGCAATACCACTGAATTACTCCCTCTCCCGCCTGCGGGAGAGGGCTGGGGTGAGGGCTGGGGTGAGCAGGTACACCAGCGAAATGTTTTGCACACCACGCTGCGTGCCCCGCTGCAACGGTTCGCCGTGCAAACCCTGCAACAGCATCTGCGCGAACTGCGGGGCCGCCACGTCGAAGACGGCGCCATCATCGTGCTGGACAACGCCAGCGGCGAGGTGCTGGCCTGGGTCGGCTCGTCCGGCGAATTGAGCGCCGCTGCTGAGGTGGACGGCGTTACCGCCCTGCGTCAGCCCGGCTCCACACTCAAGCCGTTTTTGTATGCGCAGGCGATTGCCGAGCGGCGCATCACCGCCGCGTCTTTGCTGGAAGACGCCGCCACCCACATCCCCACGGCCGGCGGCCTGTACATCCCGCAGAACTACGACCACCACTTCAAGGGCTGGGTGTCGGCGCGCACCGCTTTGGGTGCATCGCTCAATGTGCCCGCCGTGCGCACGTTGGCGATGGTGTCGCCCGATGCGTTTCATAAACAGCTCAAAGCCGTAGGGCTGCCACTCAGGGAATCGGGCGATTTTTATGGCTACAGCCTGGCGCTGGGCAGCGCCGAGGTGTCGTTGCTTTCGCTATCGAACTCATACCGAACTTTGAGCAATGGCGGGGGCTACAGCCCGGTTTCTTTTCTCCTGCGGGCCCGCACGGAGGTTAGCCCTCTCTCCACCCGGGAGAGGGCTGGGAACAATGGTGACGCAAGGGCTGGGACCCCACCCGCCATCGACCCGCGCGCCGCCTTCATCGTCACCGACATCCTGGCCGACCCTATGGCGCGCGCCCGCACCTTTGGCACCGACAGTGTGCTGGCCACACGTTTCTGGACCGCCGTGAAAACCGGCACCAGCAAGGACATGCGCGACAACTGGGCCATTGGCTTCTCACAACGCTACACCGTGGGCGTGTGGGTCGGCAACGCCAGCGGCGCGCCGATGTGGGACGTGAGCGGCACTACCGGCGCTGCACCGATCTGGGCCGCGCTGATGAACCACCTGCACAAAACCGAGCCCAGCCGTGCACCGCTGGCACCCGCAGGATTGGTTCAGTCGCGCGTTGCGTTTGGCGCGGCATCAGCGGGTAGCCAGCCCACGGAGGCCAGCCGCAGCGAGTGGTTTTTGAAGGGCACTGAGCAAACGCAAATTACTACTATTTCAATAGCTAATGAGGCAATGAATACAAGGGCTGTAGGCCAAAATACTTCCCAATCATTGGCAGAAACCCGTTCTCGCATCACGGCACCGGTATCAGGCACCATCATCGCGCTGGATCCCGACATTCCGCCCAACCGGCAGCGTGTGAGCTTCACCGCTGAAGGCGCCAATCTGCGCTGGTTGATGGATGGCAAAGTGTTTGCCAAAGGCGCATCGGCCCAATGGCGGCCCTGGCCCGGACGGCATGTGGTGCAACTCACCGGCGTGCGTGGCGAGTTGCTGGATGAGGTTCGGCTGGAGGTGCGCGGGGCGGGTGTCAGGGTGTCGCAAACATCTTCGCCAAGCGCACGCTAGGGAAGCGCGGATTGATTCATTGTGGATTCGTGGCGCTTGGGTTGGGATGGGCTGCAAGGCGTATTTGCAGCAACTATCGGGAATATTTGCAAAAAACCCAACGCCGCAGACCGCCCAAGCCAAGTGATCACGGGCCGCCGGCTTGACCCGCTACGGATGGTGCCCACCGGTCTGGCCTTGACGTTCCGCTGGACGTTGGCGTGCGTCCGGCCTGAGACCCTGGTGCGGATGATGTCCCGCGCCCGGAACCAGTCCAGGGGGTGGACGCCCACCTGCGCCAGGGCTCGGACCAGGGGGTGGCCCAGGGGGTGGCCCTTGGGCTGGCCGCTGCTCGGCACCGGGCCTTTGACCTCCGGGTGGGCGCGGGCTGGGAGCGGGGAACTGCCCCGGCGGCGGACGCTGGTCCAAGCCCGGCCCGAATCCCGGACTCAGCGGCGGCGGGTGCTGAAAACCTGGCCTGAACACGGGGTGGGGCCGGTCGATCCAGCGCTGACGCTGCGGGTACCAGGGGCGGGCACGGTAGTAGTCGTCCCAATAGTGGCCAATGCTGAAGGCAATGACACCGATGCCAATCGCAGCGCCATAGGTCAACACCGGAACGTTTGAGCCCTGATAGGGATAAACAATGTTTCCCGCGTACACCCAGCCCCGATGCGGACCGACTGACACATCGCACCACTGGTAGTCGCTCATGCAGCCCTCGACCGTGATCGAGACGCCAGCGCCGAGGATGGCGACGATGGGGTAATCGCTGGATGGCCCGGCCCGAAGGTTGACCTCTTTCGACACATACGCCAATTGCTGGGCATATGAAGTCACAGGCAGCGCGGCCAGCATGGCCAGCGCTGCCGTCAGAAAAAACCGGGGTTTGAAATGGTTCATTGCACACCTCATCGGGTTGTAGGGATGTCAGATGCCCGCTTATGCGACCGTCAGTTTTTATCTGTGCGCTGGCGTACACAGGCGCGGCTTGCAGTCACGGCGCAAGTGCCGGTACCATCGCTATTCAACGCCCAGCATGCGATTTAAGAGGACAAGAATATGTCGATTCAAGAGTCTTACCTGCAAAAACGGAGGTCCGGCGCGGACGCGGTGCGTCAGGTGCGCAGCGGTGACTTCATCATCGTGCCAACCGGCGTCGGTGAGCCGCCGACTTTGCTGGCATCGCTGTCG
>JANMVO010000143.1:0-2998 GCA_031392805.1 Rhodoferax sp.
TAGCCGGGCCGGATGATCTTGTGCTCGTTGAGCCAGACGATCAGCTCGGCGGCCACGAATCCCGGCGTGACGTCACGCCTCACGGTCTGCGTGGCCTGCTGCCCCAGTTGCGGCAGGAAGTCGGCCGTCCACAACCGGTAGCCGAACAGTTCAGCGACCTGCTCGCGCTGGGTGTAGTGCTCATGCTTGGTGATCGGCTTGCGCTCGAACGCATCGCCATGGAAATAGCGGCTCAGCACGAAGGCGCAATCGTCCTCGACCTCGTTCCAGTCGAAGCGGAAGAAGGCATGCTTAGCCTTGAAGTAGCCGATCTGCAAGAGGCAGTAGACCTGGGCTGGCAGGCCGGGACGGCTGCTGGCGAGCGCCAGTTCGGTTTCCGACAGCGACAGGAATTCAAGTCGCTGACCGTCGTCGAAATCCGGCAACCCGTACAGGGCTTCCTGCTCGGCGTCGGACAGGACGCTGAGCAGCTTATTCTTGTGGATCATCGGCAAGTTTTCCGGGGCCTTGCCAGCCCACGCGCGCAAGGGTTTCGATCAAAGTGGTGCGCTTGACGCCGAAGTTTCGGCATACGGCAGCCTTGGACATGCCGCCAGCCAACGCGGCGACGACGGCATCCAGCTTCTCACCGATGATCGCCTGCGGCCGCCCGCCGATGCGGCCGCGCCGCCGGGCGGCGGCCAGGCCCGCGACGACGCGCTCCTGAATCAGGGCGCGTTCGTACTGCGCGAGCGCGCCGAACACATGGAAAAGCAGTTCACCAGACGCCGTGGTGGTATCCATGCCCTCGGTCAGCGAGCGGAACGCCACCTGTTTGTCCTTGAGCGAGGTCACGATGGCGAGCAGGTGCGACAGCGAGCGGCCGAGCCGATCCAGCTTCCAGACCACGAGCACGTCGCCGGGGCGAACGAATTGGAGCGCCTGGGCCAAGCCCGTGCGGTCATTCTTCGTGCCGGAGGCATGATCCTCGAACAGGTGCCGCGCATCGATGCCTGCCGCGAGCAGCGCGTCGCGTTGCAAGTCGGTGATCTGCCTGTCGGAGTCCGACGACACGCGCATGTAGCCAACCAACATAGGCGAATAACTATCAAAAGCAGGTTTCCGTATGCTAGTCTATTACGACATGGTTTTCCGCACATTTCCGGAGTGCCTGTGCGATCACTTTCGGCGGACGTTGCATCCGTGTCGTAAAACAAGTGTTTTACGATATATCGGCGGCCGGGTTGCCGATTTATAGGAGGTCATCAATGGTTCCACATGATTTTCAAGTACAGCTTGCGACCATCGCGATGGAGAACGCCGCGCTCAAAGAGAGGGTCGCTGTCCTGGAGCAAGCTGATCGGCGCAAGCGTTGGGCGGGGGGCGCCGTCGTGTTGGCGTTCAGCACCGTTGTCCTCTCCCAATATTTCATCCACCAAACATTCTCTGGCCGATGGTGGGCGATCCATGACCGGCAAGGCCATATCAGCGCTTGGTTTGATGACACGGGTTTGCAGCTCAAGGATGCCAAAGGGGTGGTGCGTGCAAAGCTTGGTCTCTCAATACCCGGCGGCGCGCCCATCCTTCAGTTCTTCGATGAGCGAAATCAGGTTCGGGCTCAGCTCTTTCAGTACACAGATGGCAGCGCCTATCTGATGCTTTGGGACAAGGATGGCAAAGGGGTTCGTTATCCACCCAGTGCGACACCGATGCCTTGAGGCCGGCTCTTGAAGCGAAGCACCAAGTGACAAACCTGCCCTTGATTTCATTCGAAAATAAAGTGAGCACGCCGAAATGGATTCCGATCCACTACAGGTAAAGGTACTCCAAAAAGATAGAGTCCCTCTCATGAAAAAAGGGCTGTTTTTCCTATCTTCGTTCATCTTGCTGTGCGAGTTTTTCACTGCGAACGTTGCATTGGCCACCGAGGAAGCTTCCGGACCTCTTGATGACCATCCAGAATGGTTTACATGTGCCTCCGCTTCAGAATGCACGTCTGTCAGGCTAGGCTGCTACTACTGGCAACCTATCAATAAAAACTTTTCCTCAAGCGTCGGTAGTAGTTCTTGTACGAAGTCGCGTCCAGCCGGTCCCCAGCCGACGGGGAGCTGCGTGAATCACCAATGTGTGAATGACCCGTTCACCGTCAAAAATTGGTCCGAGCTAGAGCCCTATCAGAAGTTTGAACTGGTCATGAGCCGTGTTGAAGCGTGCGGCCAAGCGTCGGGCGGGTTTTCGAACGACGGATATTCAATATCCTGGACTCAGCGGTATGAAGCGGTCCTGGACGAACAGATACGCAATCGCCAGTTTCCTGACAACCAATTGTTGACCATCGCAGTAAAGGCGGTCGTTCCCTGTGCGGAGTTGGTGGCTTGGGAACAAGGGCAAGAGAAATGGCGTTCGATACAGTCCAAGAGAAGCTCCACTCGGCGCGTGGTCGTGGAAAAGGTTCAGCCAACCTATTCTCTGGACAATCTCTACCCGTCGCTGGTGGCGTATGCGGAGGTCTATCAGCAATGCGGCCAAGCTTACACCAGGGCCGGCAGCACATTCTGGGGAGACATGCACGCCAGCTTTACGCTAGATGCCCAGGGGAAAATCGAGTTGAACGCTACCTATCCCGCCACCACCTACATGCGTCCATTTTTGGATTGTGCGAGTACTGCCTTCAAGAAGCTGTCGTTTCCGCCCCCTCAAAATCATCAGACAGTCTACATAGAAACCCTCATTCAAGTTCAACCACAAAGCCGCTGATTCAATACCGATAAGCTTGCGAGCTGCGGCACGGCGAACAAAGAGCAGGGATGACGGAATTTTCTGGGGTTCCGGCTTAGAACCCCTGATTGCTGATTGCCAATCTAAAAAAGGTATTTTTATGAACCGGTTTTTCTCATCCATGCGCGCGTTGCAAGGCATCTTGCTGGCTGCCGCTTGCACCAGTGCGTTTTGCCAGCCCATTGCGGGCACGTCGCCTGCCGGAGCCAAAAACCTTGTCCCTGTTGCCACGTGGCCCACC
>JANMVO010000212.1:0-20765 GCA_031392805.1 Rhodoferax sp.
CCGCTTCACACTGGGCGAGCTTGACGGCAGCGACACACCCAGCATCCGCGCCATCAGCGACGCTTTCAAGGCGGCCGGATTCAAGGCGCCGGTGTCGATGGACATCCGCTCGGAAATCTGGCTCAAGGTCTGGGGCAATTTGAGCTTCAACCCCATCAGCGCATTGACCCACGCCACGCTGGAAGATATCTGCCTGTTTCCCGCTACGCGCGAGCTGGCGGCCAACATGATGCGCGAGGCACAAACCATCGGCGAAAAGCTCGGCGTGCAGTTCAAGGTCAGCCTGGACAAACGCATTGCCGGCGCGCAGGCGGTGGGGCAACACAAAACTTCCATGCTGCAAGACGTTGAGATGGGCCGGCCGCTTGAACTCCAAGCGCTGGTCGGCTCTGTAATGGAACTGGGCCACATCACGCAAACACCCACCCCCACCATCAACGCTGTTTACGCGCTTGCCAGCTTGCTGGCAAAAAATTTGCAGGAGCACAAGGCAACGCTGCGGATCGGCTGAGGCTGTCCGTCTGAGATGGTTCTGCCCAGTACTCTCCTGCTTCACTTCACAGCCCTGACTTCAGTCCCGACCTGTGCCTTGCCCACCGATCCCCTTACTTCACCTTCAACACCATGACGCACTTCACCACCCTGGCCGAGATGATCGCCATTCACGCACAGCACACGCCCGATGCTATCGCCATGTCGGCGCCTGACGCCAAGCCCCTCAGCTACGCGGGTCTGCACCAGCTAGTGGTGCAGACCGTGGCCAAGCTCAACGCGCTGGGCATTGGGCGCGGCGACCGGGTTGGCATTGTGCTGCCCAACTGCCCCGAGATGGCCACCGCATTTGTGGCCGTGGCCAGCGCCTGCACCGCAGCCCCGCTGAACATGGCCTACCGCGCCGATGAGTTTGAGTTCTATTTGAACGACCTGAACGCCAAAGCGCTGATCGTGGCCACCGGCAGCGACACGACCGCGCGCGCTGTAGCCGCCAAACTTGGCATTGCCGTTCTGGAACTGACGCCACAACCAGAGCGCGGTGCAGGCAATTTTGAACTCAGCGGCCCTCAAATTACGGGCAAACCAGCAGCCCATGGCGGCCTGGCACAGAGCGACGACATAGCCCTTATCCTGCACACCTCGGGCACCACGTCACGCCCAAAAATCGTGCCGCTGTCGCACCGCAATGTCTGCGCCTCGGCGCGCAACATCAGCACCACGCTCCAGCTGACTCAGGCCGACCGCGAACTGCACGTGATGCCGCTATTTCACATTCACGGCCTGATTGCGGGCGTGCTGGCACCGATGGCGGTGGGCAGCCAGATTTTCTGTACCCCCGGCTTCAACGCGCTGAAGTTTTTTGGCTGGATGAAAGAGTGCAAACCCACCTGGTACACCGCCGTACCAACCATGCACCAAACCATTCTGTCACGCGCTGCTGGCAACCTTGACGTCATCAAGGCCAATCCACTGCGCTTTATCCGGTCCTCCTCGTCATCGATGCCCACGCAGGTGATTGCCGAGCTTGAAAAAGTCTTCAACGCACCGCTGATTGAGTCTTACGGCATGACCGAAGCCGCGCACCAGATGTCGAGCAACCCGCTGCCGCCTGCCAAACGCATTCCGGGCTCGGTGGGGCTGGCGGCCGGCCCGGAAGTCGCCATCATGGACACCCAGGGCAACTTGCTGGCGGCGGGCGACATTGGCGAAATTGTGATCCGGGGCGAGAACGTCACCGCTGGCTATGAAAACAATGAAATAGCCAATGCCGAAGGATTCACCCACGGCTGGTTTCGCACCGGCGACCAAGGCACTTTGACGCAAGACGGCTACCTGTCACTCACAGGCCGGTTGAAAGAAATCATCAACCGTGGCGGCGAAAAAATCTCGCCGCGCGAAGTCGATGAAGTGCTGATGGAACACCCCGCCGTCATGCAGGTGGTGACCTTTGCCATGCCGCACACCAAGCTTGGTGAAGAGGTCGCCGCCGCCGTAGTGCTGCGCGAAAACATGACTTTGACCGAACGCGAACTGCGCGATTTTGCCGCTTTAAGACTGGCTGACTTCAAAGTACCAAAAAAAGTTTTGTTCCTAAACGAAATACCAAAGGGTGCGACCGGCAAACTGCAGCGCATCGGGCTTGCTGAAAAGTTGGGTTTGGTCAGCTGAGCCCGCAACTTTGAACCGGGGCTTGTGGTGAGCCATTCATGTCGGCAATTTGACGTCTAAATGCCTTGCAGGCGGTGACAGCCAAGAAGTCGTGAAGCTCACCGGGTGCTACCACAACCTGCTGCGCATGTGGGCTGATGTATGAACATGCCATGATCGACAGGCGCTATATTCGAATGTCTCTTGACACGACCCACTGCACAACCGCCCACACGACCCATGTTGCAACCGGCTGAAAATTAGCCGTCTTTCATATTCATCACTGCAAAGCCAACTCAACTACCCTGCCACAGTGTCCGCTGTTTATTCCCCTAGCCTGTCAGGCATCAACCGCAATGTGGTGATCGCGCTGAGCGTGGTGATCTTTCATATTGCAGCGCTGTGGGCATTGCAAAGCGGTCTGTTGCAGCGTGCGGTTGAAATCATCGTGCCGGCCGAAATTCTCAGCCAGTTCATAGAGCCGCCTGCTCCGAAAATTGTGCCGCCACCACCACCACCACCCGCAACGCCGGTGCCAGTTCGTCAGCCAGTGATTCAAACCAAGGTGCCCGCGCTTGCGCCACCGCCCCAGCCCGTGGCAATTGCCGATATAACTTCCAGCCCCAACGCGCCAGCCGGCGTCACCACACCCCAGCCACCTGCGCCACCGATTGCCGCACCCGTGGCGGAAGCCGCAACGCCACCGCCACCACCTGCGCCACCCGCACCGCCCAAAGTGGAATTGCCTTCAAGCGACGCCGACTATCTGCAAAACCCCAGGCCCGCCTACCCGCCCATCAGCAAGCGCCTGGGAGAACAGGGGAAGGTGCTGGTGCGCGTGCTCATCGGCGTGGACGGCAATGCCCAGAAGGCAGAGATCAAGCAGTCCAGCGGGTTCGACCGGCTGGACCAAGCGGCCATCAACACGGTCTTGCGCTGGCGCTACACGCCTGGCAAGCGGGCTGGCGTTGAGGAGGCCATGTGGTTTAACGTGCCCATTAATTTCGTTCTCGAATAGTTTTTATCTGGAGTGTTCAATGCAATCACAATTCGGCATCGCCCACGTCTGGGCGCAGGGAGACATCGTCACTCGGGCTGTCGCCATCCTGCTGCTGTCCATGTCCCTGGCATCCTGGATGGTGATCATCATCAAGGCGCTGGACTTCATGAAATACAAAAACCTGGCAAACGCCTCTAAAGATTTTTGGCACAGCACAGACTTTGCAACCGCCTTGCTAAAACTCGGGGATGACCCCGCCAACCCGTTTCGGCAACTTGCGCTGGAAGGCCGGGAAGCCACGGCGCACCACAGCATCACCAAGGCCCATCTGCATGACTCGCTGGATGTGAGTGATTGGGTCACGCGTTGCCTGCGCAATACGATTGACGAGTTCACGGCCCATTTGCAGTCTGGTCTGGCCATTTTGGCATCGGTGGGCTCAACCGCACCTTTTGTGGGCTTGTTCGGCACGGTCTGGGGCATCTACCACGCGCTGCTCAGCATCGGCATTTCAGGCCAGTCCACCATTGACAAAGTGGCCGGACCCATTGGAGAAGCATTGATCATGACGGCACTGGGTCTGGCCGTGGCGATTCCCGCCGTGCTGGGCTACAACGCCCTGGTGCGCGGGAATAAATCGATTTTGATCAAGCTCAACAGCTTCGCCCATGACCTGCATGCGTTTTTCGTGACTGGCGCGCGAGTCAACACCGGCAGCGCCGCCAATGTGGTGCCGATGAAGCGCGGGAGTTGAATATGGCCCCCACGCTTTTCACTTCGTGTAATGCGCTGCCCCCCGAGGGGGCTAATTTTTCTAGGAGCGGTCCGTCGAAAAATTGCCATAGGTGCATCACCCAGAAGAGAATATAAAGGAACACCTATGGCCTTCGGAACACAAGATGAGCCTGATGAGGTGATGAACGAGATCAACATGACGCCGCTGGTAGACGTGATGCTGGTGCTGCTGATCATTTTCATCATCACCATCCCGGTGATGAAACACGCGGTGAATGTTGATTTGCCCCGCGCCACCAACCAGCCGCAGGACGTCAAGCCCGAGACCATTCGCCTGAGCGTGGATGCCAAGGGCGCGTACTACTGGAATGAAGCCAAGATTGAAGATGCGAATCTGCCCGCTTTGCTGCGCGAGCAGGCGGCCAAAAACCCGCAACCAGACCTGCATATTCGAGGTGACAAGGACGTGCGGTACGAGCGTGTGGCGCAGGTGATGGCAGCCGCGCAGCAGGCCGGCGTGAAAAAGATCGGGTTTATCACCGAACCCAAAAATTAAACAAGGCGTTACAGGCCAATGGCAGCAATGCCTGCTTTGGCGATCTGCGCGTCTTCGGTGGACTTCACCCCGCTCACACCGACGGCACCCAAGCATTGACCGTCTTTCATGATCGCCACCCCGCCCTCGAGCATGCCGTGAATTACCGGCGCGCTAAGAAACGACATCCGTCCTCCGTTGACCATGTCTTCGTACACTTTGCTGTCACGCTGGCCCAGGGCCGCCGTATTGGCCTTGGCTGGCGCAATGTGGGACGAAATGGGTGCGGCACCGTCCAGACGCCGAAGGCTGAGCAAATGCCCGCCTTCATCAACAATGGCAATGGTAACCGCCCAATTATTGCGGATGGCCTCGGCTTCAGAAGCGGCGGCAATGGCCTTCACATCGGAATAGTCGAGGGTGGATTTGGTTTTCATGACAATGAGCCCTTAGGTTAAACAAGTATTAAGCATAACCTCTTGAAACCCCCTAAAATCCGCTCCATCTGCACGATGCAAACTTAGAAGGAGTTTTGACCATGACTGACAACGTTCGAACCATCGACCAGAGTACCGGCTTCGGCTACGGCAACTCGGTAGAGCAGCGCAACAAAGTGCTGCGCAACACTTATTGGCTGCTCGCGCTGAGCCTGGTGCCCACGGTGCTGGGTGCCTGGCTGGGTGTGGCCACCGGCATCACGCGCTCACTGAGCGGCGGCATTGGCCTGATGGTATTCCTGGGGGGTGCCTTCGGTTTTATTTACGCCATTGAAAAAACCAAAAACTCGGCGGCCGGTGTCCCGGTGCTGCTGGGCTTTACCTTTTTCATGGGCGTGATGCTGTCGCGCATGATCGCAATGGTGCTGGGATTCAAAAACGGGCCTGATTTGATCATGACCGCATTTGGCGGCACTGCTGGGGTGTTCTTCGTGATGGCCAGCCTGTCCAGCGTCATCAAGCGCAGTCTCGAAGGCATGGGCAAATGGCTGTTTGTGGGTGCCCTTGCCATCATGGTGGGCGGCATCATCAACGTGTTTGTCGGATCAACGGCCGGCATGATGGCGATCTCGGTCGCGGCCATCGGCGTTTTCAGCGCTTACATGCTGTACGACCTGAAACGCATTGTGGACGGCGGCGAGACCAACTACATCAGCGCAACCTTGGCGCTGTACCTGGACATCATAAATGTGTTTCAGAGTTTGCTGGCCCTGCTGGGCATCTTTGGTGGTGAACGCGACTAATTGCACGCTCAATTCAGGCCGATACGCCGTTGCTGCGCCTTGCCCTCAAATGGCATTGGACAGGCTAAGGGGCAGTCTGTAGCGTTGCTGCGCCTGGTTTCTCCTTAAATTGAACATGGAATAACCATTCCCGCCAATCAAAAAAAGGCCTCTTCGGAGGCCTTTTTCTATGTCAGATTCAGGTCAAACAACGCAATGCTCTCGACATGCGCCGTGTGCGCAAACATATTGACCACGCCTGCGCTTGAGCAGCGATAGCCCGCCAGTTGCACCAGCACACCGGCGTCCCGAGCCAAAGTCGCCGGGTTACAGCTGACGTAGACAATGCGCTTCGGAGCTGCCCATCCCGCTGCGGCGGATGCACGCGCACTGCTGTGCGGATTGATTGAGTGCTGGTGCAAGGTAGCCAATGCATTGACCAGTGCAAACGCGCCTTCGCGCGGCGGGTCGATCAGCCATTTGTCTGCCGCACCGTCCTGAACCAGCAACTCCGGGGTCATTTCAAAAAGATTACGAGCTACAAATGTTGTAGCTGATAATGAACGATTGACGGGGGCTAGAGCCTGATTTGACTCATAATTCTCGCGGGAACGGGCGACTAGCGCCGCTGCGCCTTCTATACCCAGCACCTCGCGCGCCTGCGTGGCCAGCGGCAGCGTGAAGTTGCCCAGACCACAGAACCAGTCAATCACCCGCTCATGCTTTTGCACATCCAGCAAACGCAAGGCGTGAGCCACCAGCACGCGGTTGATCCAGGGATTGACCTGCGTGAAATCACTTGGTTTAAAAGGCATGGTGACGCCGAACTCCGGCAATGCATAAGCCAGTTGCGCGCCCCCTTTGTCGAGCAGATGAATGGTCTCCAGCCCTTTGGGTTGCAGCCACCACTGCACGCCGGGGTGCAGGCCTGCAAACGCACGCAGGCGATCTTTATCACCGTCACTCAAGGGCTCCAGATGGCGCAGCACGAGCGCGGTCACTTCATCACCACAGGCCAGCTCGATTTGCGGGCAGGTCTCGATGGCTTCCATCGATCCGATCAGCGCGCGCAGCGGCAGCAACAGGGCACTCACGTGAGGTGGGAGCACGGGGCATTCCTTCATGTCGGCCACGTAGCGGCTTTTGCGCTCGTGAAAGCCGATCAGCACCGTACCCTTCTTGTGCACATGGCGCACCGACAAGCGCGCGCGGTAGCGGTAACCCCAAGCCGGACCTTCGATGGGGCGCAGGATGTTATCGGCGCGCACTTTGCCAAGATGCCACAAATTGTCTTCAAGCACCCGCTGCTTCACGGCCACCTGTGCCGCCACATGCAGGTGTTGCATTTTGCAGCCACCACAGGCACCGGCATGCAGGCCAAAGTTGGGACAACCGGGTGTGACACGCTGGGACGATTCTCGGTGAATTTGCGTGACCGTGCCCTGCTCAAAGTTGTTTTTCCTGCGATGCACATTGGCACTGACCAGTTCAAAAGGCAAGGCCCCTTCAATGAAAACCACCTTGCCGTCAGCCTTATGGGCAATGCCCTGGGCTTCAATGTCAAGGGACTCAATGGACAGCCAGTCGGGGGGATTTGGCAGCTTTGAAAAGCCGTCAGGTATTTGTGCAGTCATGCCCTGATTGTCTCAGGTGCGGCGAAAACTCTGCCCCAGACAAGTTCTAGAGCAGGGCCTCGCTGGAAATGCCGCGCCGTGACAAATAGCGTTTTAGTTTGACCAGCGCCTCGTTCTGCACCTGGCGCACACGTTCACGCGTCAGGCCGAGGCGGATGCTGAGCGCATCCAGCGTTTCTGGGTCGCGGTCATGCAGCCCAAAGCGCCCTTCCAGAACTTCCTGCTCTCGTTTAGAGAGCGTCTCTATCCAGCTCTGCAGCAGCCGCTCCACTTCGTGCGTCTGGGCGACGCCGGTGGGGTCTGTCGTTATCTCATCGACCAATCCATCACCCAAAGTATTGCCCAAGGTGTTGCCCGGTGTCTGGCCATTGCCTGACCCCTCCTCCAGGCTGGCGTCCAGCGATTTCGGGGTTTCAGCCAGCGCCAACAGGTCTGACACGCTGGCGGCATCGCGCCCCAATAGCGCGGCGATGTCTTCTACACGCACGCCATCCGGGCGCTTCGCAATGAAGTCTGAATCGTTTTCGAGCGAGCGTCGGGCCTGCAAAACATGCTGCAATTCTCGAACCACGTTCACGGGCAGGCGCACCGCACGCCCCTGGTTCATCAACGCCCGGCTGACCGACTGACGGATCCACCAGGTGGCATAAGTTGAAAACCGGAACCCCAGCGCCGGGTCAAACTTGTCAATGGCATGCATTAGCCCGAGGTTACCTTCCTCGATCAAATCTGACAGCGGCACACCTCTTCCCAAATAGCCTTTGGCGATGCTCACCACCAGGCGCAGGTTGTGTTCGATCATGCTTTGGCGGGCTGTAAAATCGCCTGCGCGCGCCAGCACTGCAACCTCGAATTCCTGGCGCGCCGTGAACAGTTCGGTACGCCTGACACCGCGCAGGTACTGGGTGAGGGCGTCGCCGCCTTCATCAGTTTCAACTGCCAATTCGCGCGGAAGTGTGATTATTTCCGGCGACTCATTTGCTACTACATTAGTAGCATACTGTTCAGTATCTACTTGGGCTATCGCCTTATTTTTAACTATTTTTGTTGGTTTGGAGGCTGCCGGTCCGCCTGCTTTGTCCTGGCGTGGTCCGGTGCGTTTGTTCACGATGAATCCCTGCTACCTTGGCGGAAGATATTTCGCCGGATCGACAGGTTTTCCCTGGCGGCGAACTTCAAAGTGCAGCTTCACACGATCAGCGTCGCTGTTGCCCATCTCGGCAATTTTCTGCCCCTTGCGCACGGACTGGTCTTCTTTGACCAGCAGCGTCTGGTTGTGCGCATAAGCCGTCAGGTAGGTGTTGTTGTGCTTCAGGATAATCAGGTTCCCGTAGCCGCGCAAACCGGCACCGACATAGACCACGCGACCATCGGCCGCCGCCACAACAGCCTCACCGGCAGCGCCACCAATATCAAGGCCTTTATTCTTCACCTCGTCAAAGCCTGCAAGTACGCCGCCGCCAGTGGGCCAGATCCAGGCAATTTCGTCTTCCCCACTCGCGGCAGATGCCGGCGCTGCGACCGCCGCCGGGATGGTGACCGGGGCTGAAGCCGCAGTCGACGCGGACGCAGCAGCCACCGGCCTGGCCGCGCTGACCGCTGGCACCGGCGGCACGGGTGTTGGCGACGCGCTGGACGACGTCACGGGTGTTGGCGAGGCGCTGGACGAAGTCACGGGCCTGGCCACGGCAACATTTCCGGGTGCGGTCGCAATGACAGTGCCAGCAATGGGTGGCGCAATCCGCAATACCTGGCCGACTTCAATCTGGTTGGGATTTTCAACGCCGCTCCAGCGTACAATATCGCGCCAGTTTTGCCCTGTATCCAGGCCAATCCGGATCAGGGTGTCACCCGGCTTCACGGTGTAATAGTCGGGCTTGCCGGCGTTCTCAATTCCGGGCAGCGGCTTGACTGCAGGTGTACTGGCCTCAGCGGCCACAGGCGCGGGGCGGCTTGTACCAGTGCTGCGGTCTTCGACCGGCGCGCGATTTATCACTTTTGAAGCGCACCCAGCCATCAACAATGTGGCTGTCAACAGCACAATCCCGCTGATCATTCTGTCGACCAGGCCCCCAGCCGGGGCATTTGAACCAAACATTTGAACTCCCTTCATGCAACACCTGATTTTAAAGGGACAAAGTGGACTGCTTCGAGAATCGTTTGCCGCAGGCCTGCAGACGTCCGGTCAATCACCACCAGCGCTTGCTGCCCTGTGGCGCCCGCTACCGATCCACACGCTGCATTGGGCGCCGACCCTGACGCTGAGTTACCCGCAATAACCACAGGTGCCACCAGTCGACCGCCGAGCGCCAACTGATCTGTCCAGGCTTTTGGCACGGCCTCGCCGCCCGCAGCCGCAATGATGGCGGCGTAGGGCGCACCTTTGGCATAGCCCGCCATGCCATCGCCAAACAGAAGATGCACATTTGGCAGGCGCAGATGGCGCAGGTTTTCACGGGCCTTATCGTGCATGCCGCGCAGCCGCTCAATGCTGTAGATCTCGCTGGCCAGCAGGCTCAGCACTGCGGCCTGGTAACCGCAACCGGTGCCGATCTCCAGCACACGACCCAGTTTGCCGGTCGCACCATTGCGCAGCAACTCTGCCATTCGTGCTACCACGCCGGGCTTGGAAATGGTCTGGCCCAGGCTGATCGGCAGGCTGGTGTCTTCATAGGCCTGGGTGACCAGCGCGGTGTCGACAAACCGGTGCCGCTCGATGGTGCCCATTGCCGCAAGTACCTGGGCGTCGGTGACGCCCAGAGTCCGCAATTTGCTGACCATGTTCATCCGCACCGCAATTAAATTTGTGCCGTGCCTGTGATGGGCGGGCGTTGGCTGTGGCTGGGTCTTTACCAAACCTTGCGCCCTGGGCACTACTTTACGGCAGTCCGTTTCAACCGAAAGGTCAAGGCGCGCCGGAAATGGAGGGCGCTGTTTCATCAGGTCACCGAATGCGGGCCGTGGGCCAATCGCGCCGCCGTCTGCGCCCAATAGCTCAAGTAGTCGTGGTCGGTCAAGTCCACTTTTAAGGGTGTCATTGCGATGTGGCCTTGCGCAGTCGCGTGAAAATCAGTGCCCTCGGCGTCGTCTTTGACGGCTCCCGCGCCACCGATCCAGTACATGGTTTCACCGCGCGGGCTTTCCTGCGTGATGACTGCCTCTGCCGCATGACGCCGCCCCAGGCGACACACCTTCATGGACTTGATGTCTGCCAGTGGCAGGTTGGGAATATTGATATTGAGCAGCCATGCACTGGTTCCTACCAGCTGCTGCTGCAACAACTTCAACACCAGCTCACGCGCCTTTTGCGCAGCCGCATCGATATGCTTCCAGCCTTTCTCAACCTGCGAAAAAGCGATGGCTGGAACGCCAAACAGGTAACCCTCCATCGCCGCCCCGACAGTGCCCGAATAAATCGTGTCGTCGCCCATGTTGGCGCCGTTGTTGATGCCAGACACCACCAGGTCAGGGCGATAGCCGAGCAGTCCGGTCAGGGCAATGTGAACACAGTCTGCTGGCGTACCGTTGATAAACCGAAATCCATTGGCCGCGCGGGTCACGTGCAGCGGCGCGTGCAGCGTCAAGGCATTGGATTTGGCACTGTTATTTTGCTCCGGCGCAATCACCTCGACTTCAGCCACATCTTTCAGGGCCTCATACAGGGCCACAATACCGGGTGCCTGATAACCGTCGTCGTTGGAAACAAGAATTTTCATGATTGCTGAAAGTTGTGACTTATTGTAGGTTGCCGTGTTTCATTTCTGTTGCGCCGCATTTGAATTGCGCCGGTCGCTCATGGGACATTTTTACGGGCACTATCGCCCTATGATTCACTATTTTTTTCTGGAGGTTACTGATGCATGCTTGGCTTTGTGAAAACCCCGTTGGCGTTGATGCCCTGGCCTGGAGGGAAATGCCAACACCCGCGCCAGGCGCGGGCGAGGTGTTGATAGAAATCAAGGCTGCCAGCCTGAATTTTCCCGATATCCTGATTGTCCAGAACAAATACCAGATGAAGCCGCCATTGCCGTTTGTGCCCGGCTCCGAGTATGCAGGTGTGGTTCTGTCGCTGGGTGCCGGAGTCACTGACCTCAAGGTCGGGCAGCACGTCGCCTGCCTGTCGGGGACGGGTGGTTTTGCCACCCACACGCTGGCACCGGCAGACCGCTGCATGCCGCTGCCTCCAGGCTTCCCGTTCGTCGATGCGGCGGCCTTCATCATGACGTATGGCACGTCGCACCACGCGCTGCTGGACCGCGCCCAACTCAAGGCCGGAGAAACCGTACTGGTGCTGGGCG
Organism: Rhodoferax sp.; assembly: GCA_031392805.1. GTDB lineage: Bacteria > Pseudomonadota > Gammaproteobacteria > Burkholderiales > Burkholderiaceae_C > JANYCG01. Next base: position 11,564 of record JANMVO010000212.1, read on the forward strand.
CGGCAGGTGGCGTCGGCACATCGGCCATCCAGATTGCCAAAATGATCGGGGCCAAAGTCATCGCGGCGGCATCCACCGACGAGAAATGCGCTTTGTGCACATCCATCGGGGCCGATGCGACCATCAACTACTCAAAAGAAAACCTGCGCGAAGCCATCAAGGCACTCACGCAAGGCAAAGGTCCGGACGTCATTTATGACCCGGTTGGCGGTGATTTGGCCGAGCCGGCCTTTCGCTCCATCGGCTGGCGTGGCCGCTACCTGGTGGTGGGCTTTGCTGCTGGGCCGATTCCTGCGCTGCCCTTCAACCTGGCCCTGCTCAAAGGTGCGTCTATCGTTGGTGTGTTCTGGGGCGATTACTCAAAACGGGAGCCCAAGGCCAACGCAGCCATGATGGCAGAACTGGCCCTCTGGTACGGTCAGGGCAAGATCAAACCCGTCATCGACAGTACCGTGCCCATGGCAGATCTCAAAGCCGCCTACGCGCACATGGGATCGCGCGGCGTGAAAGGCAAGCTGGTGATGGTGAACTAAGGAAGCTCGGATTTATTCATTATGGATTCGTGGCGCTTGGGTTGGGATGGGCTGCAAGGCGGATTCGGCGCTGTGTCCGGGCTGCAATGTGGTGGTTGACGGGTGCCAGCCGCAATGATCCACCATGACAACTAACGTGATCGAAGCACGCCAACTTTCAGGCGAAGCCCTCGCGGCAGCGCTGCGCGACAGTCGCGCTCAAACCTGGGCGCTGGTGGCTGACTTGACGCCTGCGCAATGGCTACCAAAGCTGCAAGATGGCGTCAACCCAATCGCCTGGGAACTGGCGCACCTGGCCTGGTTTGCCGAGTTCTGGGTGTTGCGCGGCCCGCATGATCGCGCTACTGATGGGCAGGCAAAGGCGTATCACGCACCGCGATTCGCCGGACCGGACGCCCACTTCGACTCGTCTCGCCTGCCGCATGCAGCGCGCTGGACAACGCCCATGCCAACGCGCCCTCAGCTCACCCAGATGCTGGAGGATCAGCTTGAAGCCTGCCTCGAAGCACTGCCGGGTGCTGCTGAAAAAGTAAGGGCAACTTCCGCTCGCGGTGCCAAGGCCGATTCCAGCCTGGCCTATCCCGGCGCTTCTCTGTCCAGCACTGCCGCCGACGAAGCACTTTACTTCCACCGCCTTGCGCTGTTTCATGAAGACATGCACGGTGAGGCTTTTTGCTGGCTGCGTGCCGCCTTAGGTTATTCTGCCCCTGGGGGCATGGCCGTGCCGCAGGTGCCCTCAAGGGTGCCAATGGTCGTGCCCGGCGGCGAGCGACAAGTTGGCTTTGGCGCGGATGCAACCGGCTTTGCATTCGACAACGAGCACCCCGGCCTGTGCATCACCGTGCCGGACTTTGAGATTGACAGTGCACCGGTTACTGCGCTTGAATTCGCGCGCTTCGTGGATGCAGGCGGCTATGACGAACCGCGCTACTGGCCGCTTGACGCTGGTGTTTGGCGCACTAAGTCAAGGCGCAATTGCCCGCAGCACTGGCGACGCGACCCGCGTGGCGGCACACGCGGGGAATGGCAAACCCGCTGGTTTGACCGCTGGCTGGCGCTGGCACCCGCCCTGCCCGCCATGCACCTGAACGCCTTTGAAGCCGAGGCTTACTGCCTGTGGGCCGGGCGGCGCCTGCCAACGGCCGTCGAATGGGAGCACGCGGCAAAGCCGGCAGCACCGCAACTCAAGTCACCTGCTGTGTCAAATGAACCATCGTTCCAATGGGGCCATAGTGTCTGGGAATGGACCGCAGATGCGTTTAATCCATACCCTGGTTTTGCGCCCGGCCCGTACCGTGAATACTCGGCACCCTGGTTCGGCGACCACCGCGAATTGCGGGGTGGCGCCTTCGCAACCCATGAGCGGCTGCACAGCCCGCAGTACCGGAACTTCTTCCAGCCGCATCGCACCGATGTGTTTTCTGGTTTTAGAACGGCTGCACTCTAAGCGCCTGCTTCGAACCAGTGCGCTTGCACAACCATCGATCTCCATGTTGAATCGTCGATCCCTTTTTTCCGCCAGTTTGAGCGCAGGGCTGCTCACTGGCTGCACCCTGTCACCCGATGAAGACCACGCCGGTTCGGACGCGCCGCGTGCCATGCCGCTGGCCCGTCCGGCACGCACCGCCTGGGTGTTCAGTTCGGGCGGGCCGCGCGGGTTTGTGCACGTGGGTGTCATCAAGGCAATGAGCGAAATGGGCCTTGTACCTGACTTATTGGTGGGCGCGTCCGTGGGTTCGGCGGTGGCCGTGATGTACGCCTGTGGCAAGTCGGCACATGATATCGAGCATCTGGCACTTGAGTTGAAACCCTGGAGCCTTGGCCGGCTGGCCATTGGCGGCAATGTGCGCCTCAGCGGCTCCGCAATTTCCGACATGGTGCGCAGCGAGGTCAATGGTTTGCTGCTGGAACGCATGCACATTCCGGTGGCCTGCGTTGCTGCCCGGCTTTCAGACAGTCGGCTGGTTGGGTTCAACGCGGGTGATGCCGGAGTCGCAGTACAGGCCAGTTGCGCCATTGAGGGACAATTCTCACCCGTGCGCATTCGCGGCGAGCTGTATGTGGATGCAGACCTGTACCAGCCATTGCCCGTGCGCCTGGCCCGCCAGCTCGGTGCGACCCGCATTTTGGCTGTGGACGCATCAGCCCATGAAGAGCGCGCACCGATTGGCAGCGAGCGCTATCGCGCCGGAGATCTGCGAAAACGCGCGTTGACCGAGCCCGACGCCCGCGCGGCTGACGTGACATTGCACCCCGAATTTGGCTATTACGTCAACCTTTCGCGCGAATACAGGGAACTTGCCATCGCTGCAGGTTATCGGACCACCTTGGCTGCTGCCAAACAACTGACGGCATTACATACTTTCGCATAGAACAATATCAATATCGACCAAGAGACAATGACAAATTCAAGCCGCACACTTGTACTTTTCAACTACGACTGGGACGCCTCGGGCTTTGCACGGGCCGATGCGGCCAATAGCGCCAGCGCGCTTCAAACGCTGGATGAGGCGGGGTTTGATCTGTTCACCTTTCCCAGCAATGCCCGGTTGGCATGGTTCGATATTGAGCGATTCGTCAATGGCCTGGCACGCCGGGCCAAGGCCGGCAAATGGCAGGCGGTGGTCTCAAACCATGAGCAATTTGGGGCGCTTGCCGCTGCCATGCTGGCAGAGCGCATGGGCTGGCCCGGCACGCCGGTGAATGCAGTGCTGGCCTGCCAGCACAAGCTGCACGCACGGCAAATACTGTCACAGGTCTGCCCCCAGGCCAACGTCGCGTTTTCTGTGCTGGACACCCAGTACGGTGGGGCTGTGCCCGACACGCTGAAATACCCGCTGTTCGTCAAGCCGGTGAAGGCCGCGTTTTCGGTATTGGCCCGCATTGTTCATTCCCGCGAAGAACTTCATGCGCACACCCGGTTTGGCGCGTGGGAGTTGTGGGTCATTCGACATTTGGTAGAACCGTTCGAGCGGGTTTTCCAGAAACGTCTGGGGCCCACCCAAACCGCCCATCGCATGATGCTGGAAGAACCGGTTATTGCGGCGCAGTTCAATCTGGATGGCTATGTCTGGCACGGCCAGGCGGTCATGTTTGGGGTGGTAGATGCGGTGATGTACCCCGGTACCCAAGCCTTTATGCGCTGGGATTTTCCCAGTCTTTTGGCCAACGAAATCCAGCAGCGCGCATTGCAGGTTGCACAGACTTTTTTGACGGCCATCGGCTTCACCTACGGAATGTTCAACATGGAGTTTTTCTATGATGAAGCGACCGACCGGCTCAGCGTGATTGAGTTCAACCCGCGCATGGCGTCGCAGTTTTCTGACCTGTACCTGCGCGTCATCGGGATTGACCTGCACGCCTGCGCATTGGCACTGGCGCATGGCAAACATCCGGCCAGCGTGCCCTGCATTGCGCCCACTGCGGGCGCAGCCTCCAGCCTGGTGTATCGCACCTTTGCGCCCGGGCAGGTCTGCCCGATGCCGGGCCGCACCCAGACCGAACTTTTTGCGGCTGAATACCCGGAAGGCATGCTGTTGCCCTTTCCCAAAGACAAAGGCTCGATTGCGCGCGACTTCAAGTGGCTGGGCAGTTACCGCTACGGTATTGTTCACTTAAGCGGTCATGACGCCGCCGACCTGCGCCGACGCGCTGACGCGGCCAGTGCATTGCTGGGCTGGCCATCACCTTATTTGGAGCCACAGCCGGAACCAACGGCCACACCGTTGAGTCACTTAGCCGGCATACTTAATTCTTTGGAAACTGAAAAACATGAAAAGCCGATTGAAAACTTCCCCTCTCGTACGAATCATCGCCATAGCGTCCCTCACGGTGACGCTGGGCGGGTGCGGCGCCATGATGGCCCAAAACCCGTCTTCGACACTCAAACCAGTCAACGCAGTCTCTGATGCAGACGACAGCCGCGTGATGCTCAAAGGGGCCGACCTGGTCGCCTACTTCACTGACAACAAATACGTGCAGGGCACACCGCAAATCAAAAGTGACTATGAAGGTGTGACCTTCCGATTTGCCAGCGCGGCACACAAAGTCCTGTTTGACAAAGAACCCAAAAAATACCTGCCCGAATTTGGCGGTTATTGCGCCAACGGCATGGTGTACGGCATACCGTGGGGCGGCGATGCAGACACCTGGAAGATGATCAACGGCAGGCTGTATATCTTCGGTGGCCAGGCCTCAAAGGACGGGTTTGAGGTGGACGAGGCGCGTCACCTGCAACTGGCCGACAAATACTGGAAAGAGGAGGTCGCGGGGAACAACAGCTTCTGGCAGCGCGGCAAACGCCTGGTTTTCAAGGTGCCCCACTACAAAAGTGGCGAAGTAATCGCCAAAGAAGTTGCTGCGGCGAAGGCCAAAAAATCCTGACTTGCAGTCGCTATCCCACCTTGCGCGCTACTGCGAGGCCGAGCGAAGTCGCTTTCCATCGCAGCCAGCTGAAGACACAGATTGCCGCGCTTGGCTCCCAATGGCAAGAAATGCTGTCGCGAACTATGAAAAGCTCAATAATTCATTCGGGGTAGCCCACACCCGGTTGGCTAAATCCCTCTGCGGCGCGCCAACCCGGTGGCTTGGTGAACAGGTTGCTGAGCATGCCGCCGGTGTCATAAACCGGCCATGACTGACCGGGGTTTTTGGCTTCCCATTCTGCGCGGATTTGGGCACCGGTTTTGTAGTGCGGCACCTTGGATGCGTAACTGGCCAGTGACACACCGCGCCAGCCTTTGTCCTTGATCGCAGACCACAATTTATCGGCATGGTCCACATTCCATTTGGGATCAAGCTGCCAGGCGGTCTTGCCCAGCACGTCGCCAAAAATAAACAGGCGGCCGTCAAAAATTTGCCACGCCGAGGGGTCACTGCCAAGCTTGATGGCAAAGGCCGCACCACTGGCGCAAAAGCCACCGTATTGCGGCTCGTAGCGGGCGGGGCTGGCCGTGAAAAGTGCCTTGTTTTCTGCGCTGGCGAAGTAGTAGGTGCGCTCAGGCAGGCTGACCTTGTGCGCAGACGTGCCACGCGTTGGCGCGCCTTGTGTGAAATAGGCTACCGGATCGTGACCAAGGAGCATGACCGGCTCCCCAACCCGGTTGGGCACAGTGGCATAGGGCGTGCCGCAGGCACTGAGCAGCAGCGCAGCAAGCACGGAAAAGGCCGCGAAAAATAGCGTTTTGAGTTTCATCTCAGGTTCCTTCAATTGGCAACAACAAACCAGACAAGTTCAACGCGACCGCCTCAGCGCGACAGCCAGCGTCTGCTAGCGTAGCTCAGCGCGTCCACCAGCGCAACCAGTATCAGCATGGCCACCAGGATGGAACTGGTTTCTCCCATCTGGAACAAGCCCATGTGAAACGCCAGCATTTGGCCCAGGCCGCCCGCGCCTACCACGCCCAGCACGGCGGCAGCCCGGATGTTGTTCTCCCAGCGGTACAGGGTGTAGCTCAGCAACTGCGGCAAGACCTGGTGCAGGGTCGCATACCAGAACACGCGGCCCTCCCCCACCCCGCGCGCCCGCAATGCAAACCCAGGCCCTGCGGGTGCATTTTCAATTGATTCCGCAAACAATCGGCCCAGCACCCCAGCCGTATGCAGGCTCAGCGCCAGGGTGCCTGCAAACGGCCCCAGGCCGACTGCAATCAGCAACAGTGATGCCCATACCAATTCGGGGATGCTGCGCAGCGCGTTGAGCAGCAATCGCGTGGGCGCTCGCCAGCGTGCCGGATCCTGCGCATGGGTTTTGCTGGCCGGCAGCGCCAGCGCCAGGCCCAACACCACAGCCAGCAAGGTGCCTAAGCCCGACATGGCGAGTGTTTCCAGCGAAGCCGTCAGCAGCTTTTGCAGGAATGGCGTGCTGGTCTCGGGGTGCAACAGTTCGCCTATGAACTTGCCCATTCTGGCAATCGCATCCCATGACAAAAATTGCGCCCATTTGAGATTCAACGACCAGAAGCTGGCCACCACCAGCAGCAGCACTCCCGCCACAAACCAGCACGCTTTGCAGCGCGCGTCAAACAGTTTTGGCGGCAGTTTGTAGGTTTCATTGGCGGCCTGAACCGCCAGATGCTCATTCATTCGGTAACCTTCCTGCCGCGCACTTCGGTATTCGCCCTTGGGAACGGCCCGGCGCTGCTCATGCCAACCCTTTGCGCAGCCAGGCGCTGACGCGGTCCGCCAGCCACACCAGTGCCATGAAGACCAGCAGCATGGTGGCGACCTCGGCCCCGTTGAACATTTTCATGGACGAGTCCATTTGCTGGCCCAGCCCGCCCGCGCCGACAAAACCCAGCACAGCCGACGAGCGGATGGCGCATTCCCAGCGGTATACGGTGTAGCTGGTCAGTTCGCCCGCGTTTTGCGGCAGCAGCCCATAAAAGAATGCCTGCAGGCGGCCCGTGCCATTGCGCATCAAACTGGTGGTGGCATGCGTCTCGCCACTCTCCAGAATATCGCCATACACCTTGCCGAGCATGCCGCCATAGGTGAGCGCAATCGCCAGTACGCCCGACGTGGGTCCCAGGCCCACCACGCGCACAAATACCAACGCCCAAACCAGTTCGGGCACACTGCGCAACACCATCAACACCCAGCGCACCCATTGACGGATCACGCCCGGGACAAATGCCATGCGACCGGCCAGGCTTGAGAGCGACAACACCCGCACCGACAGCAGCGCCAAGGGAATCGCCAGCAGCAGCGCAAGTGTCAGCCCGGCGGTTGCAATGGCCACCGTGCGCCAGGTTTCACGTGCCACCATCCACAAAAATGGTGGGTCGAACCTGGGCGGAAAAAAATCTGCCAGAAACCGCAGAGCCGGTTTCATGGACCCCGGCTCAAGCAGCACCCAGGGCTTGAACTCGGTCAACACCAGTGTGGGCCAAAGGACCACCAAGCCCGCCAGCGCCCAGTACACACGACCCTGCCACGCTGGGTCGCGCAGCGTTGCGTGTTGCACCGGGTTGGCAAGAGATGTGTTTGACATGCCTGCGTACTATTTTCAGCGGCAGTTCATGACCACGGGTGTGGCCACGTTGACCCGCAAACTGTCTTCAACCACGGCCGGGCCGGTCAGCTCATTCAGGTGCTGCGCATACAACTCCTGCAGGCGCAGAGGCGTCACTTGCTCTGCGGGCAAATCAAACGCCAGCTCACCATCGCGCAGCCCGATGATGCGCGGGAAACTGGCAAGCGCCATTTCCACATGGTGCAGGGTGGCCACCAGCGTGGCACCGCGCTCGCTGGCCACCCGCGTCAGGGTGTGTATGGCTTGCTGCGAGCGGGTGGGGTCGAGTGCCGACAGCGGCTCGTCCACCAGCAGCAGCTTCGCGCTGGAGGCCAGGGCACGCGCCAGACCCACGCGTTGGCGCTCGCCGCCGGAGAGGCGATCAACCCGGTCAAACAGCTTGTCACTCAAATCAAATTGTGAAAGGGCCCTTTCGGCCAGCCCCATGTCCACCGGATAGAACAGGCTGCGCAGGCTGGTCCACAGACTCTCATTGGGAAGGCGCCCCGCCAGCACCGCTGTGATCACGCGCTGGCGCGGCGGCAGTGGCGGCACCTGCGGGGCCAGAAACATACGGCCACGTTGCACTTGCAATTGGCTTCGGGATAGCGTCCACGGGTTTTTGCCGTCCAGCAGGAGCGACCCGGTGGAGGGTTTGAGGGCGCAGGCCATCAAGTGCAGCAAAGTGGTCTTGCCTGCGCCTGACGGCCCAATCACCGCCACCTGCTCGCCGGTCTGAACTGCAAGGTGCAATTCACGCACCGCAGGCGGCATCACTGCACTGGCGGCCGGATGGCGGCCAGAAATACCATTCAAAACAATATTCATGCGAAAATTACGAGGACAAAATACCTGTAGCCAGCGTACTATATAGATAGTTAGCTACTATTATAGTAGTAGTAGTAAACACTTGATGGACTGACGTTGGCTACTTTAAAAGCCCTGCATTGCGCGCGGCCTGCTCGATGCCTTTGTAATTGTCGGCCTTGGTGGCGATGAATTTTGAGGCGCGCTGCAGGTCAAGAATCTCTTTGCCTTCTGCTGTGGCCGGGCTCAAATCCAGAAATGCTTTAGTAAGTTTTTCGCGCAGGGCGGCGGGCATGTCGGCATGCACCGTCCAGTTGTAGTCGTAATAGCCGGGTGTGGTGAAGATGACCTTGACTTTGCTGGTATCAACCTTGCCGTCGGCCACAAACTTTTCCCAGACAGAAATATTCAGCGCACCCGCCTCCACTTTGCCAGCGGCAACGGCAGCAATAGTGGCATCATGCGCGCCGGAATAGGCCACGCGCTTGAAATCTTTGTCGGGGTCGATATTGGCCTGCAACAAAAAGCTGCGTGGCATCAAATGGCCTGAGGTGCTGGACTGGGAGCCGAAGCTGACGTTCTTGCCCTTAAGGTCGGCCAGGGTTTTTACGCTTGGATCGCTGGTGATGAACACCGAGCGAAATTTCTCGTCTTCTGCGCGCTGCACAATCGGCACCGCCTTGCCGCCAGAACGGATGCTGGCCTGCACAAAGGTAAAGCCGCCGTACCAGGCCATGTCAACCTGCTTGTTGGCCAGCGCCTCAACTGACGCGGCGTAGTCGGTCACTGGTGTAAATTCAACCTTCATTCCCAAAGTCTTTTCAAGGTACTTCACCAGGGGTTCGGCTTT
>JANMVO010000259.1:0-2600 GCA_031392805.1 Rhodoferax sp.
CAGGCACCGCAAAGCCACGTTCGCTCCATATCGGGCACCCCCCGAGCCTTGCCGCACGCGCACAGTGCGCCCGCATCCAGCCCGTCGCCCCGAGTCTGAATCCGCTGAATCAGCCTGTCAAGCACATCCGACACGCCTGACTGCACATCCGACACGGCACATCCGACTGCGTGGCTCAAAAAGTGTCAATTCGGGTAACACTGCTGGTCACGTCGTCGCCCATCGCTTTCGCTGGCGATGGACGCCATTGTGGCATTCTGATGTCAGATACCCAAGGCCTTGAGCACATTCTCTGGCGTAGCAGGCGCAGTCAAGTGCACGCCGCGCCCGCCCTCATGGATGTGACGGCCCGAATCCTCACGCGCATGGGCGATAGCATCGCGCAGCGCCTCAAACACGCTGATCGCCAGCATCAGCGGCGGTTCGCCCACGGCTTTGCTGCCGAACACGTTGTCTTCACGGTTGGGCTCGGGCCAGAGGGCTACCTTGAAGTGTTCGGGCACGTCGCCCGCAGTGGGGATTTTGTAAGTGCTGGGGGCATGGGTGTTGAGGTAACCGTTGTCATTCCAGACCAGTTGTTCGGTGGTGAGCCAGCCCATGCCCTGAACAAAGCCGCCTTCAATCTGGCCGATGTCGATGGCCGGGTTGATCGAGCGCCCCACGTCGTGCAGGATGTCAACCTTGAGCACGCGGCTCTCGCCGGTAAGGGTGTCGATGGCCACTTGGGTGCAGGCCGCGCCATAGGCAAAGTAGTGGAACGGCCTGCCGGTCAACGTGCTTTTGTCGTAGTGGATTTTGGGCGTACGGTAGAAGCCGTCGCTCCAGAGCTGGATGCGGTTGGCGTATGCCAGTTTCACCAGGTCATCAAACGAGCGCGTGGTTTTTGGCGATGTGACTTGGCCGCCTTCAAAGCGGATGGCACCCGCAGCGCAGCCGTCCATCCCGCAGACAAAGCCCGCCAGGTTGTCACGCACATGGCGCGCTGCAAGCTGGGCCGCCCGGCCATTGAGGTCGGTGCCGGCAGACGCAGCGGTGGCAGAGGCGTTGGGGATCTTGCTGGTGTCGCTGGCGGTGGCCAGCACGCGCTGCAGGGGCACGCCCAGCTCGTCAGCCACGATCTGGCAGACCTTGGTGTTCAGGCCTTGGCCCATCTCGGTGCCGCCATGGTTCACCTGCACGCTGCCGTCGGTGTACACATGCACCAGCGCACCGGCCTGGTTGAACAGTGTGGCGGTAAAACTGATGCCGAATTTGACAGGGGTGAGGGCGATGCCGCGTTTTATCACGGAATTGCGCTTATTCCAGGATAAAACTGCCTCTAGCCCGCTTCGGTACTTAGAAGTACGCTCTATGTTTAATAGCAATGGCAGAAGGATGTTGTCTTCGACTTGCATGCCGTAGTGGGTGGTGTTGCGGCGCAGTGGCGGCGTTGCCATGCTGGCGGTGGAGGTTTTTTGCGGCGTGACGACACCGGCTGCGCTTGTCTTTGGCGGCTCGGCGGCGCTTGCAGAAGTCGTCTCCTCGCTGTACAGGTTGCGCAGGCGCACGTCCAGCGCGTCCATGCCCAGATGGCGCGCAATGTCGCCCATGATGGCCTCAATCACGATCATGCCCTGCGGCCCGCCAAAACCGCGAAAGGCGGTATGGCTCTGGGTGTTGAGCTTGCAGCGGTACGACGCAATCTCAACGTCTTCCAGAAAGTAGGCGTTGTCGGCATGGAAGACCGCGCGGTCTGCCACCGGGCCGGACAGATCAGCGCTGAAGCCGCAGTTGACTGCCATCATGAGCTTGAGCCCGCACAGGCGACCGGTGTCGTCAAAGCCGGCGGTGTACTCAAACGCAAACGGGTGGCGCTTGCCGGTGATCATGAAATCGTCGTCACGGTCCAGCCGCAGCTTGATGGGGCGCTGCAGTTTGTGGGCCGCAATGGCGGCCCACACCGCCACATGCCCGGCCTGCGTTTCCTTGCCGCCAAAGCCGCCGCCCATGCGACGGCATTCCACGCGCACCGTGTGGCTGTCCAGCCCCAGCGCGCGCGCCACCCAGTGCTGCACCTCGCCGGGGTGCTGGGTGCTGGAATGAACCAGCCACTGCTGCTGCTCCAGTGGCAGCACGTAGGCCACCTGGCCTTCAAGGTAAAAGTGCTCCTGGCCACCCACGTCAAGTGTGCCGCTGAGGGTGTGGGGCGATCGTGCCAAGGCTGCAGCCGCATCACCGCGCTTCACGAACACCGGCGGCAGCACATAGTTCCGGACCTTCAGCGCGTCCTGGACCGTCAGCACGGCGGGCAGGGCTTGGATGTTGACTTTGACCTTGCGCGCTGCGTGCCTTGCCTGCATCGCGCAGTCTGCCACTACCAGGCCAACCACCTGGCCGATATGCTGGACCGTGTCGATGGCAAAGATGGGCTCGTCCCCGGCAGAAGCCGCCAGCATGGCGTGGCCGGGTATGTCGCTGGCCAGAATCACGGCACGCACGCCGGGCATGGCCATGGCCTCACGGGTGTCCACGCCCAGCAGCTTGCCGTGGGCCACATGGGACATCACCGGTGCCGCATACAGGGTGCCTTTGACCTCGGCAATGTCATCGACATACGTGGC
>JANMVO010000511.1:0-2223 GCA_031392805.1 Rhodoferax sp.
ACCGGGCCGGGGTCGGCCAAACCGGTGGTCTCGATCACCACACGGTCAAAATCAAGCTCGCCCTTGCGCTTTTTCTCGGCCAGGTCACGCAGCGCACCGCGCAGGTCTTCGCGGATGGTGCAGCAGATGCAGCCATTGCTCATCTGGATGATCTGCTCTTTGGTGTCAGACACCAGAATGTCGCTGTCGATGTTTTCTTCGCCAAATTCATTCTCGATCACGGCAATTTTCTGCCCGTGCGCCTCTTGCAGCACGCGCTTGAGGAGCGTGGTTTTGCCCGAGCCGAGGAAGCCAGTCAGGATGGTGGCGGGGATCAAACTCATGGTTTTCAATTCTCAAGGGTTGGGGGCGGTGCGGGTTCTAACAGGCGATGCAAACAGGTGGGGAGTTTAGCGGTCAATTCAATTCGGGCGCTATCAGGGTTAATCGGTCAAGGCAAATCGATATTGATCAGCAAATACCCGGTTGCAGGGCCACTGGGTTATTTGCGCATCACAACCAGCCCTTTGAGGTACTCGCCCTCGGGGAACGCAATTGTCATGGGGTGATCCGGCGCGCCGCCCATACGCTCGATGATATAGCCGTCGACACCGGCGTCAGCACCCGCTGAGGCGACTATTTTGTGGAACAGATCGGCACTGATGCCACCCGAACACGAGTAGGTAAACAACACACCGCCGGGCTCCAGCAGCTTGAAGGCCAGGCGGTTGATGTCTTTGTAGGCGCGGGCGGCGCGCTCGGCGTGGGCGGCGGTGGGCGCAAACTTGGGCGGGTCCAGCACGATGGCATCAAAGCTTCGGCCCCCGGCTGCAAACTGGCGCAGTGACGCATTGACATCCGCGTCCATGAAGGTGGTGCGGGCGGCATCAAATCCATTCAGGGCGACATTGGCAGCGGCTTGCACAAGTGCTGGGCCGGACGAGTCAATCGAGGTGACGTGCGCCGCGCCACCCGCCAGGCCACTGGCTCGCATTCCTGCCAGGGCCGCCACGGTAAAACCGCCGGTGTAGCAGTAGCAATTGAGCACACGCTGGAAGGTCAGGCGCTGGGTGTAATCGGCAAACTTCTTGCGGCTGTCGCGCTGGTCCAGATAGAAGCCGGTTTTGTGGCCCTCGGCGATGTTCACGGCCAGTTTCCAGCCGTGCTCGTTCAACTCGATCTCAACCGGCAGCGCTGGCACCCCCGCAGGGGACGAGCCGCGCAGCCAGCCGGTGACCTTGGGCAGGCCTTCCAGCGCGCGGCTGCTGGCGTCTGAGCGCTCATAGAGTTTGGACAGGCCAGTGGCGGCCAGCAAGGCATCGGCCAGCACGTTTTTCCAGCTTTCAGCCCCGGCTGACAGAAACTGGGCCACCAGCGTGTCACCGTAGCGGTCCACAATCAAGCCCGGCAAACCATCCGATTCACTGTGGACCAGCCGTAAACCGTCACTTTGGATGTCAAATCGGCCTCTAGCCATTATGGCGTATACACATTTAGATATGATAAACGTAGCATCAATGCGCTGCGCCTCGTCGAAGCTCCAGACCCGCGCGCGGATTTTCGAGGCCGGGCTGAACGCCGCCCAGGCCAGAAATTCACCCGCATGTGATTCCACCCGCACCGTCTCCCCGGCATCCGCGCCGCCCTTGGCGATCGCCCCGTCAAAGATCCACGGGTGGCGGCGCAGCAACGAGCGTTCTTTGCCTTCTTTGAGACGGATGGTTTTCATGCCCGCTATTGTCGCGGGTTCATGTCGAGGTAGGGTCGCAGGTGGGGGCGTTTCAAGCCGCACCGGTCAGGCGGCAATGGCAGTGCCCGCGTAGATGGCACTCATGCTCACAGCCTCATCTGCCAGCCATGGGCTGGGTATTGAATCCCCAGGACCATAGGCTGTTGCCTGCCAGGGGCCACCCGTTTCACGGCTGTAGACCTCGCGCGCCGCTCGGTCTGGCTGACGATCCAGTAAGCCTTGAGGCTTGGGAGTGTCTGGTAAGCGACCCGCTTTTGGTGCCGATCCCTTGCAGCGGTAGAGTCGCTGAGGACTTCCACCACCAGTGTGGCGTCTGGCACCAGCTTGTCTTCGTTGGCGATGTTTGAGCCGCCATAAACAAAAACATCGGGGTAGTAGACGCAATCCGCCGCTTCTACGAGCAGCTTTACGTCGATGATGAAGACTTGCGCAGCGTAACCGCGCAGGCGATCTGTCAGTTGCAGCGCAATGTTGCCGCATATCCGGTTGTGTCG
>JANMVO010000273.1:0-8590 GCA_031392805.1 Rhodoferax sp.
GCCATGCGGCCCGTGCCGGGTTTCATGGTTTCGACCATGTGCAGGATGAAGGCATAGTCGCCCTTGGTACGCGGCGGCACGCCACGGCGAAAGCGGCTGAATTTGTCGGCATCAGCACCTTCGTGACCCCACTTTTCCAGACTGAAGGGCGGGTTGGCGACCACGATGTCAAAGTGTTTGAGGCTGGATGCACTGTCCAGCAGCTTGGGATTGCGAATGGTGTCGCCCCACTCGATACGGTGGTTGTCCTCACCGTGCAGGAACATGTTCATCTTGGCCAGCGCCCATGTACTGCCAATGGCTTCCTGACCGTACAACGCGTATTTGCGCGAACCCGTGTTCTCACGGATCAGACGACCGCATTTCATGAGCAAGGAGCCAGAGCCACAGGTGGGATCGCAAATCTCATCACCCTCTTGCGGGACCATCAGCCGTGCCATCAATGAAGACACTTCTGGTGGCGTATAGAACTCACCTGCCTTTTTGCCACTGGTGGAGGCAAAGTTTTTGATCAGAAATTCGTAGGCGTTGCCAATCACGTCCAGCGTGCCGACACGTGTGGGCCTCAAGTCCAGCGCAGGTTTGGAAAAGTCTTCCAGCAGGTGGCGCAGGATGTCGTTCTTTTGCTGCTCATCACCCAGCTTGTTGGAGTTAAAGCTGATGTCCTGAAACACATCACGCAGCTTCGTGATGTTGGCTTCTTCAATGGCGTGCAGGGCCTTGTCGATGCGTTCGCCATTGCCGGGGCTGTGCCGCAGCGTATGCAAAGCGTAGAAGCTGGCACTAGCGGGCAACACAAAGCGTTCGTTCTTGAGCATTTCCTCAATCAGCTCAGGGTGGTCGCCATATTGCTTTTTGTAGTTGTCGTAATGGTCTTGCCAAACATCGGACACGTACTTCAGGAACAGCATGGTCAGGACAAAGTCCTTGTAAATGCTGGGGTCCACCGTGCCACGGAAGGTGTCGCACGCCGCCCAGACTGCGCCGTTGATGTCATCCTGGCTGACTGAAGAAGCCACCGAAGTTGTGGTCGTAGTGGTGTCGTTCATGGCGGTGTTGTTCATAGTTTGGCCTGCAAATGTTCAGGTCGCGACCTGGAACAGGCCACCCGTGAGTAATTTGGCGAGTGCATTGAGTTGCCGCTCGCGGTTGGCGATGAGTTGGTTGAGTGTCTGGCGCTCTTGACGGGCAAGTTCGGCCAGTGCCACGATGCGCCGCTGGTCTGCCAGCGATGGAATGCTGAGCGTCAGGGCTTCAAGCACCGGGCGACGGATGCTGAGTTGGCTTGTGCCCTGAGCTGCCTGCTTAAGTTGCCGCTGGAATGGAGGCTGGTTGATTTGCCATGCAATGAATGCCGGGATGGCTGCCGCCGGTGATTTCACTTGAAGGTGAAAGAAGTGGGGGCTGCAAACGGCAGCGTGTGGCGGCTCATCAAGGCACACGGCGTAAAAGCGAGCACCTTTGGAAACAACAAGGATGTCGCCCAACTTGAGCCAGTCCGGCTGCTTGCGCCCGGTCAAGGCAGTGCGCATCACGCCAGACCAGTTGACACCCTGGTCAGGATCGACATCCTTCATTTGCACGGCCAGGGCATCCCCATCCGCCGACTCCTCGATAGAGCCACGGAACGGGTAGCCACCCTGCAGGTCAGCCAGCTCAATGACATGAAAAGTAGCTGCATCAATCACTATGACGCAACTATATCCGAATCCCCTTGGTTTGAAAGAAATATTTGCATCACGCCGATTGATGCGCTTCAATAACCTTATTGAACTCCCAGATGTTCTGCCATCAAGGTTCGGGTTCTTGCTGGTGCTGGAGGTCTTGGCCTGCGAACGGCTGTTTGGGGGCAGAAAACAGCTTTTACATCAAATTTACCAGTCAAATAAGCCTGTAGCCAGCGTCAGATATGCAATAGTAGCTACTTATTTAATAGCAATTGCCAGATTGCAGACAGAACCCTCGGCGCCATCTGCTTCTTCGTCATCCCGTCTCTCTGCAAATGCCTCTGCGCGCCGCAAGCCGACAAACCTTCGTGATGGCGCCTGCATGACCATCTGCCTGACAGCTTGCCCCACAGCTTGCCACTCGCCACGCTGTCCGAGGCCCGCCCTGTGCCTGCGCTCGCTGGAAACCGCCGTGCTGCCCGGTGCCAGTGCCAGCCTGCTGCCCGACGATGTGCGCACGGGTGACAGCCTGCACCACCTGCTGGAGCGCCTGAGCGCCCGGCTGGGTGCCGACCACGTGCTGCGCGCCGTGCCGTATGCCGACCACCGGCCCGAGTGCATGCAGGTGTGGCAGGCCGCCTCTCCGATGTCCTCAACGTCCTCAACGTCCTCAATGTCTTCAAGGTCTGCGGTGGCACCGCCAGCTTCAACTTCAACTTCATCCGGAAATACTACTAATAAAATAGCTAGCTATTAATATCCGACAAGGGCTAGAGGCCTAAATGATGCCCTAAAACAAAAAAAATGGGTGCCCAGCCTGTAACGAAGGCAGATGCCTTGTACCCCACGTGGCTTTTAATGCAACCCCTCAAGCTCCCCGTGCGCAACAACGCCCCGCAGTGCGCTGAAGGCGGCCCGCTCACCCTGCTGGCCGGCCCGCAGCGGGTGGAGGCGGGCTGGTGGGGTGTGGGGGATGACATGGGGGTCGGATCAGCCCTCGCCCTGCGCGACTACTTTCTGGCGCGCAGCGCGCACATGGGGCTGCTGTGGATTTACCGGGAGCGGCTGGGCGGACAGGGCAGTCAGTCCAGAGCCGGGTCGATGCAGGCGTTGACCAAAATGCAGACTGGTATTCGCACGGGCTGTTTGCTTGACTGCCACTACACTGGCTCGTCAATAACATCAAACGAACGTGCAGCAGGTCGCAAAACACCTATCTCAACAGGCCTACCGTCAAGCCTTTGTTCGCCTGTGGGCCTTGGGCCTGGATGGCCCCACACTACGTGAATGGGAACAGCAGCGCGGCAATACCAATGCCTTTGCCATGGCAAAGGCAAGATACCAAGCCCTGTTGGACCCAGAGCAGGGTTTTGACGCCCAAACGGTTGAGATGAATCCACTCGCGCTGCTGCAAGCGCTGGATGATCACCTCTTCGAAGGCGGATTCCCTTCAGCACCCGGCCTGCGCAGAAGCAACCGTAGCCCTATCCAGTACTCTGAAGACGGCAAGCTTTATTGGCTCGTCCGCGTGGTTCTCAATAATCGACGCAAAGCTGCGCTGGCCAACCAACCCGGCAATTTGAGCCATTGGGTGCGTCACCACTGCGTGCTGCCCGTCATAACCCCGCACGGCATAAACGTCACCCTGCAACACACCGAATCAACCGTTGACGACAAACTCAACGCCCTGTGGCACGCAGATGAGCCCAATTTGAAGGTCTGGATTGCCCATTTCGACGACCACGCCACCGTCATAGGCAGCACTGCCCAAAGCGCGGTTGGCGACTGGCGGGCGATGCGTATCGAACCCAATGGCGATCGAATGGCATCCCTGCACCACACCCTCGACCAGGCGGATGCAGCAGGCGCCAACGTCATTGTTTTTCCGGAGTTGACCATTGACGTTGCCCAGCGTGCCTTGTTGACTCAACGCCTGCGAAAGCAACCTGGCAATCATCTGGTGATGCTGCAAGCAGGTAGCTTCCATGAAACGTTGGCGAACGATGGCAAAACCTTCAATACCGCCCCATTGGTCAATGCCCAGGGGCGCTAGCTGCTCACCCACCGCAAACTGCGGCCATTCAGCAAAGTAAGCCCGGGCATCGACCCGGTCACAGAAGACATTTCGCTGGGCGACTCGATTCACGTCCTGGCCACGCCCGTGGGTCTGCTCACAGTGCTGATTTGCAAGGACTTTCTGGACGACCACCCCTGCGTGCTTACGCTTTTGTCTGACGTGCCCGTTGAGTGGGTCTTGGTGCCAAGTTTTGGCGACGAAAAGACGATTCGCCAGCACAAAGTGCGCGCCAAGGCGCAAGCCCTGGTACGCACCGGCAGCCACATTGCGCTGGCGCAAATTTTCAACAACGTTGACGACCCGACCCGTCAACCCACCGAATGCGTACGCGGGTTTGGCTACATCGGCGGAAACGCCGCACCTGAACCCCAAGTGTCAGAAAACGGTGGTTTGGTGGTTTTCCCGCTACAAAGGAATGCGCTGCCAGGTGCCGCTCCGCAAGGGCGACCCCGCCCCAAACGCATCAAGTAGCGTCATTTCCTTTAAATTTCCTATTGAAATTCGCGTCTCTAAAGTAATATAAACTGTCTAGGTTTTTAATTTAGATTGATTTAATGACAAATTGGTTCGATCGGAATCCCGATGATTTGGCCGAGCGCTCCGAGCCCGCTGAGGCCTTGGCTGCGGTCCGGGCGCAAGACCATCTTAACGCCCAGCATTTGGCCGTGCTGGATGTGTTCCTCAATCACTGGGTGCTGGCCGCGTTGCAGCGCCCCGATGACCGCGAAGGCGTGCTTGAACTACAGCAGCTTTGTGAGCTTGCCCATGACATGGCCGAGCCTGATGGGCAAGCCCAGGCGTTTTGCCCCCGCCTGGAGGCCTTTGGCGACCTGCTTGAAGGCAAACGGCGCACTTTGCAAGCGGTGGCAACGGGCGTGCCTTTCAAGCTTTTTCATGAAGACGATATTTTTCAAACTCTGGCCCAGGGCGAAACAAAACAGGCCGATCTGGTGGCGCAGCTCAAGCTCAGCGCTGGGCGGGTGAGTCAAATCCTTGGCGTGATGGAGTCCAAAGGGCAAATCGTGCGGGCACGGCGCGGCAAAGAGAGCTGGGTGGCCTTGCCGGTCGTTCCCGCCCAAGCCCCGCCCCGGACCACGCTCCATCGCACCGGCAATATTGTCCAGGTCATGTTTGGCCAAAACCCGCAACCCATGGCCGCATAACCCCCATGCGCCCCGCCGTTTTCACCTTCTACAGCTACAAGGGCGGCGTAGGCCGTACCTTGCTGGCCGCCAACATGGCCGTGGCGCTGGCACGCCAGGGCAAAACCCTGCTGTGGGACCTGGACGTCGAAGCCCCCGGACTGCACCGCATCAACGAGCTTCGCAGCGCCGTCCCCGTCAAGGGCGGTTTTTTTGACTGGTTGATCCAGTGGCAGGCCAACAAGACGCGCCCGCCCGGCCCAGAAGACCTCAAGCTGTTTGACAGCCACATATACGAGACGCCCTTCAAGGATTTGGCTCTCATGCCAGCGCATGCCGACAAGGCCGATGCCGCCCAACAATATTTTCAGATTGACTGGGCGGATTTGTTGTCCGCTGACCCCGAACGCGCCCGGGATTTGTTTGACGAACTCATCGACCACCTGGGCGACCTTGGCTACCGCTATGTCTTGCTGGATTCCCGCACGGGCCTGACCGACCTGGGTGCCCTCATCAGCGGCGCCATTCCGGACGCTACCATTTTGGTAGGCGGCTACGCCCAGCAAAACCTCGCTGGCATGGCGCAGGTTTGGAAAGGCTTGAAGAAAAACGCCACAGCGCACAGCCGCTTGCGGCAAAGCAAGGGCATCCGCCCCCGTGGCGATTTGCGCCTGTTCCCGGTGGCATCGCCCATCCCGCAAGACGATTTGCTGCTGCTTGCATCGGGCCGCAGCGCTTGGGCCAAAGAATTTGACATTGAACTGGCCGCAGTGCGTGAAATCCCCTATGAGCGCGATTTGCCATTCACCGAAGCCTTGCTCATCAACCAGCCGCAAAGAAAAATTGCCGAGGCGTATGAAGATATCGCGTCAGACCTGGCCAGCTTCGCCCAAACCCTGTTCGCAGAAGAAGCTGCCGCCCAACAACAAAAAGACGCCCGCCCCGATTTGTTCAAAGGCAGCGATGAAGACCCGCGCTTCAGCCGCAGCGCCCAAGGCAAGCGGTTTGAGCACCGGGTGGCCGATCTGTTGCGCCTGCTGGGTTACACCGTCGAACCCGAACAGCTCATCGACAGCAATCGGGTCGATTTGCTGGCCCGCATTCGCAGCGGGCTGGACGACCTCACCTATCTCGTCGAATGCAAAGACCACGCGGCTGCGGTTGGCAAGCAAACCATTGAGCAATTGAAAGGCTGGCTCGATGGCCCCGATTCCCGGCAACTGTTTGCGCGCGGCATGGTGGTCGCCCGCAGCTTCTCACCCGCAGCCTACGCCTACGGCAAAGACCACAACCTGCGCTGCGTCACACTGGACGAGCTGGAGCGCCAGTTGCTCGACTTTCAGGGCTACCTGCACCAGCAAATTGCTGATTTTGAGCAAAAACCCCTTGCCACCACTTACGTTACCCAGCGCAGCCAGGCCGAAGGCGATCAAACCATTGAAGACCTGGTTTCCCACGGGCTGGGCTGGGCGCAGGGCCGTGGCAGCCGCCTGTGGGTGCTGCTGGGCGACTACGGCACCGGCAAGACCGCCTATACCGAAAAACTCGCCTATGAAATGGCCAAACTGGCCCGTGACGACCAGGACGCACCCGTGCCCCTGCGCGTGAGCCTGCGCGACTTTCCCAACAAAACCACGCTGGACGACCTGCTGGCCACCCGCTGGGAGCAGGCCACCGGCAAGCGCATCGACCCCAAGGCGCTACAGCACCTCGTGCAGCGTGGGCGGGTAGTGTTGCTGTTTGACGCCTTTGATGAAATGGGCATTGCCACAGCGGGCCGCAGCGTGGTGGACCAGTTCCGCATGGTGGTGGGCATTGCCGGCAACGCGGGTGACAGTGCGCTGGGTAACCGGGTATTGGTCACCTGCCGCGAACAGTTTTTCAAGGAACACGGCGAAGCCGTTCGCGCCTTGAGCGGTGAAACCGACCGCCTCAGCCTGTCCCCCTTGCAAGACCTGGCCCAGCGCTTTGACGGCAGCATCAACACCGTGGCTACATTCAACCGCGCGCAAGTGGTTGAATTTTTGCAGCGCCGCCTGGGTGAAGCGCGCGGCAATGAAGCCCTGGCCTTTCTGAAGCAGCACAAACTGCTTGAGCTGGGCGACCGCCCTCAGTTGCTGGACATCATCATTGCCAGCCTGGGCAAGATGCAGCAGCAACAGGCCAGCCAAGGCGGCAGACTGAGCGTGGGCGTGCTGTACCAAACCTACACCAACCAGTGGCTGGACGACTTCAAGCCCACCGAACGCCACAGTGACAGCGAAACCCTGCGCTCGGTGCTTGAGGCGCTGGCGCACACTCTTTGGCAAAGGGTGGGCAACCGCCTTCATTACGCCGACCTGTATGCCCTGGTGAAAGACCGCCCCGACCTGCGCGGCAAGCTCGACCCGAACCAGCTTGACGTAGAACTGCGCACTGCCGCATTTTTGTCGCGCACGCCCGACGGCATGTATGGTTTTTCGCACCGAAGTTTTCTGGAATATTTTTTGGCCCGGCATATTGAGCGGGCAGCGGCCAAAGGGGCCAAAGACGTCATCGGCACCGACAGCGCGTCCGCCAGTTCGCCCTTGGCGCTAGCGCTGGACATTCCACGCCTGTCCCCCGAAATTTGCAGTTTTGTGCACGACTTGGTGCCGCTGTGCACAACCAAAAAGGCCGATGGCCGTCGTGACACCCTGAGGGAGGCAGTTCGCACCGTGCTGATGCCGCAGGAAGTTTTGCCCCCCATAGACAGCCGGGTCAATGCCTTGATCCTTGGCCATCGGCTGGCCCGGCTGGAAACCCTGCACGGCCCCGGCAGCAGTGCTGAAACTGATTTTGAGTCCTGGCTGGAGCCCTCCGCCGCCCACAAGGGCGGCATGGCGCAGTACATCCCCGAGCAGGCAGCGCTGGCCGGTGCCAACTTGAGTGAACTCAACCTGCGCGGCTTGTGCGCCCCGGGCATCCAGTTGCCCAATGCGCAACTGGCGGGCATAGACCTGTCTGAAAGCTGGTTGAACGACGGCAACTTCCAGCAGGCCAACCTGACGAAAGCGACTTTGCACGGCGCCTGGTTTCAAAATGCCCAGTTTGAGGGGGCTGATTGCACCGAGGCGGATGCCAGCCACGCGCACTTGGAGCGGCTGCACGGCCGCAGTTCCGTGTGGCTCAATGCCGATATGAGCCACAGCAAACTGCACGAGGCAAACCTGCAAGGCGACCTGCGCTGTACAAACCTGCAAGAGGCCGAGGGTTTGCAAAGCCTGAACCCCGAACACCTGTTTGGCGCAACGGCCCCCAACAGCACAGCCCTGCAAAAGGCCTTCCCTTTTCTGGTGGAACCCAACCTGGTAGGCCTGCGCCTTGCCCCGGCAGACCACCACTTTGGCTCGGTCAACAGCGTGTCCTTCAGCCCGGACGGCAAGTTGCTTGTCACCGGCTCAAACGACAACAGCCTGCGCCTGTGGGATGTGGCCAGCGGCAAAGCCCTCAAAACCTTTGAGGGGCATCAAGGCAGGGTCAACAGCGTGGCCTTCAGTGCGGACGGCAAGACCCTGGCCAGCGGCTCAGACGACAACAGCCTGCGCCTGTGGGATGTGGCCAGCGGCAAGGCCCTCAAAACCTTCGAGGGGCATCAAGGCTCGGTCTTGAGCGTGGCCTTCAGCCCGGACGGCAAGCTGCTGTCCAGCGGCTCAGACGACAGCAGCCTGCGCCTGTGGGATGTG
>JANMVO010000310.1:0-2404 GCA_031392805.1 Rhodoferax sp.
ATTGCTTCAAATGGGCGATTGGCGACAAGGGCGGTGTGGACGCCGCCTTTGCCAATGCCGCGCACGTCACCAAGATAGACCTGATCAACAACCGGCTGATCCCCAACGCCATGGAGCCACGCGCGGCCATTGGCATGTACAACCGCGGCACTGAAGAGTACACGCTGTACGTGTCCAACCAGAACCCGCACGTTGAGCGCCTGCTGATGACCGCCTTTGTGCTGGGCCTGCCCGAGCACAAGGTGCGCGTGATTGCGCCTGACGTGGGTGGCGGTTTTGGTTCCAAAATATTCCTGTATGGTGAAGACGTGGCGCTTACCTGGGCTGCCAAGCAGGTCAACCGCAGCATCAAGTGGACCTGTGAGCGCACCGAGTCCTTCCTGACCGACGCGCATGGCCGGGACCATGTGAGCCACGCTGAAATGGCAATGGACAAAGACGGCAAGTTCCTCGCCATGCGCGTGCATTCAGATGTCAACCTGGGTGCTTACCTGTCCACCTTTGGAAGCGCCGTGCCGACCATTCTGTACGCCACGCTGCTGGCGGGCCAGTACACCTGCCCGCAAATCCATGTGGAAGTGGATGCCTGGTTTACCAACACCACGCCGGTCGATGCCTACCGCGGTGCCGGGCGACCTGAAGCCACTTATCTGCTGGAGCGTCTGGTCAGCCGCTGCGGCTGGGAACTGGGGCTGGGCCAGGACGAAATTCGCAAGCGCAACTTCATCACCAGCTGGCCGTATCAGACGCCGGTGGCGCTGCAGTACGACGTGGGTGACTACATGGGCTGCATGACCAAGGCGCAAAGCCTGGGTGACGTGGCAGGCTTTGAAGCGCGCAAAGCGGCCAGCGCTGCCAAGGGCTTGCTGCGCGGCGTGGGCTATTCAAGCTATATCGAAGCCTGCGGCATTGCGCCCAGCAACATCGCCGGTGCCTTGGGCGCACGGGCTGGTTTGTTCGAATGCGGCGAGGTGCGGGTGCACCCGACCGGCAGCGTGACCGTGTTCACCGGCTCGCACAGCCACGGCCAGGGGCACGAGACCACGTTTGCGCAGGTGGTGGCGGCGCGCCTCGGCATTGCGGTGGAAGCGGTGGACGTGGTGCATGGCGACACCGGGCGCGTGCCGTTTGGCATGGGCACCTACGGCTCCCGCTCCATCAGCGTCGGTGGTGCGGCCATCATGAAGGCGCTGGACAAGATCGAGACCAAGGCCAAGAAAATCGCCGCTCATTTGATGGAGGCCAGCGACGCTGACGTGGAGTTTGCCAACGGCGAATTCACCGTCAAGGGCACCGATAAAAAAGTGACCTTCGGCCAGGTGGCGCTCACCGCCTATGTGCCGCACAACTACCCGCTCGACAAGCTGGAGCCCGGCCTCAACGAGACCGCGTTTTACGACCCGACCAACTTCACTTTCCCCGCAGGCACCTACATCTGTGAAGTTGAAATTGACCCGGCCACCGGCACCACGCGCGTGGACAAGTTTACGGCGGTGGACGACTTCGGCACCATCATCAACCCGATGATTGTCGAAGGCCAGGTGCACGGTGGCCTGGTGCAGGGCATTGGCCAGGCACTGATGGAAAACTGCGTGTACGACCGCGAGACCGGCCAGTTGCTCACAGGGTCGTTCATGGACTACGCCATGCCGCGTGCCGACAACTTCCCGCAATTTGTCATCGGCACCGTCTGCACGCCCTGTACCCACAACCCGCTGGGCACCAAGGGCTGCGGTGAAGCCGGCGCGATTGGTTCGCCACCCGCCGTCATCAACGCCGTGCTCGACGCCCTGAAAGGCGTGGGCGTGAAAGACTTCGACATGCCGGCATCACCCAGCCGCGTGTGGGAAGCCATTCAATCAGCCAAGGCATGATGCGATTTTGCTGATGGCGCGCTTCACCCGTGATTTCGCCACGTTTCAATGACAAAATGATTTTCATGTCACTGAAGCGGCGAGTCATCGGAGCGAAGCGGCGCCATCAAAGCGAAGCCAAGTCATTTCGTCACAAATCTTAGGAGAAAAACATGTACGCATTTACTCTGGAACGTCCCACCACCCTGGCAGACGCCGCCAAACTGGCTGCCAGTGGCGCAACCGTGCTGGCCGGTGGCCAAACCCTGCTGGCCTCCATGAAACAGCGCCTGGCTGACCCCGGTCAACTGGCAGATCTTTCCGCCATCAAGGAGCTGACTGGCATCAAGCGCGAGGGCAACACTTTCGTCATCGGCGCCATGACGCGTCACCTCGACGTTGCGAACAACGCCGAATTAAAGGCCGCCATTCCCGCGCTGGCCGACCTGGCCGCGCACATTGGCGACAAGCAGGTGCGCGCCATGGGTACGCTGGGTGGCTCGGTCGCCAACAACGACCCTGCCGCCTGCTACCCCAGCGCGGTGCTGGCA
>JANMVO010000365.1:0-2046 GCA_031392805.1 Rhodoferax sp.
GCAACAAACTGATTGAAGCGTTGGAATCAAGGCTTGACCGAAAAATGCAGACCACCGCCGTATTCACGATTCAATGGAGCCTTCAATGAAGAACCGCATCATCAACGTCAAGGGATCTGCGGTTACCGTTGCAACCCACCATGAGCAGGACTACATCTCACTGACAGATATGGTGAAGCACTTCGACGGCGGTAGTGCACTGATAGAGCAGTGGCTCAAAAACAAAGACACCGTGTTGTTTCTGGGCGTATGGGAGCAGCTCAACAACCCAGGTTTCAATTCCCCCGAATTCGAGGGAATTAGAAATGAAGCCGGGCGCAACAGTTTTTTCCTTTCAGCGAAGAAATGGGCAGATGCAACCGGCGCCATTGGCTTGCATGCAAGGGCAGGCCGGTACGGCGGCACCTTTGCCCACAAAGACATTGCATTTGAATTTGGTTCTTGGCTGAGCCCCGAGTTCAAGCTCTACCTCATCAAGGAATTTCAGCGTCTCAAGGACGAAGAATCCCGTACGACCTCGCTGGAGTGGAACTTTCAGCGCACCTTGTCCAAGGTCAATTACAAGATCCACACCGACGCCATCAAAGAGGGCCTGATCCCGCCGCGCATCACGCCAATACAGACCGGCATCATTTACGCCACTGAAGCCGACCTGCTCAATGTCGCCCTGTTTGGCATCACGGCTGTCCAGTGGCGGCAAGTCAACCCAGACCAGGGCGGCAACATGCGCGATGCCGCAACTCTTGAGCAACTGGTGGTGCTGTCAAACCTGGAAAGCATCAACGCGGTATTGATCCACCAGGGTTTGGGCGCCAAAGACCGGCTGCTGCAACTCAATGCCATTGCCATCACGCAGATGCGTTCACTGATTGGCCTGAACGCGGTGCAACAACTGGCCAACCCTGCCGCACAAAAGAAGATTAACAAGGGAGTTCCAAAGTGAGTACAAAACAAATAACACCGGTTACCGCCGGGTTCGAGTCGCTCAAGCAGACCAACGCGCACGATGCTGAATACTGGCGTGCCCGTGACTTGCAGCCGCTGCTGGGCTACGCCCAGTGGCGGCGGTTTGAGCAGGCTATTGAGCGCGCCATGACCTCGTGCGGCGCGTCTGGCAACCAGGCCGCGCATCACTTTGCCGGCGCCGGCAAACCGATCGTCGGTGGTAAAGGTGCGGTGCAAGTGGTTGACGACTACCAGCTCTCCCGCTTCGCCTGCTACCTCATCGCCCAAAACGGCGACGCACGCAAACCCGAAATTGCACATGCCCAACAATACTTCGCCATCCAGACCCGGCGCCAGGAGCTGAGCGACCAGGCTGCGGCAGACGTGGAAAGGCTTGGGCTGCGCAAGCAGACGGCGGAAGAGTTCAAAGCCCTGTCAGGCGCCGCGCAAGACGCAGGCGTGCAAAGCAAGATGTTTGGCGTCTTTCATGATGCGGGCTACAAAGGCCTGTATGGCGGTTTGGGGCGCGCGAGGCCAATGGTCTGCTGGGTGGAAAGACCAAGCCATGATCGACATGGTTTTTTAGTACCTCACCGGCCCGCGCTTCAGGCAGCGGGTGGAGGCGATTGTGGAAGCCTTTTCAAACATGCAGGACGACCTGGACAAAGAGCGCAAAGTCATCATGAAGCAATGGGCCAAGCGCCAGGAGCAGATTGAGCGCGTGATGGGCGCGACGGTGGGCATGTATAGGGGATTTGCAGGGGATTGCGGGAAAATCACTGCAAGAAATCGAGGGCCTGGAACTGCCCGCCCTGGAGATGAAGCCGTGATGGGCAACACGCAGCTTTCTCTTTTTTGAATCAGCTTTGATCGGATGTTTTTATGTATGTCAGCAAAATAGAGCTTAAGAATATTCGAGGTTTTGAAGACCTGAAGTTCAACCTTGCCAGGCCTGATGGAAGCTATGCCGGATGGACGGTTTTCACCGGTGACAACGGCTCCGGCAAGAGTAGTTTGCTGAAAGCCGTTGCTGTCGCACTGACCGGCAAAGATACGGCTCGTGCCTTGCAGCCAAGCTTTCATCGCTGGATACGTGAGGGT
>JANMVO010000378.1:0-2072 GCA_031392805.1 Rhodoferax sp.
CCAGCTTTCGGCGCAGGCCGTCGACCGTGGTGCGGATGGCGGTGGGGTGGTGGGCGAAGTCGTCGTAGATAGTGATCTCATCACTGGCCGACGTTGCGCCGCTTCCTGATGCGTCTGCTGGCCGCGCTGCATCGCCACGCGGTGTGACACTTTTACGCACCGCTACGCGACCCACAACTTCCATACGGCGCCTGACGTTTTGAAAACTGGTCAGCGCTTTGGTGGCTGTGGCAGGTGACACGCCCACATGCTCTGCTGCGGTGATGGCAGCGAGCGCGTTGAGCTGGTTGTGCACGCCTGTGAGCGCCCACGCCACGTGTCCCACGGGCTTGCCATGGTACAGCACATCAAACGCGTGCGGCTCGCCTTGCGCGGTGAAGTCGCTCACGGTGGCACCGAAGCTGCGGACTTCGCTCCAGCAGCCTGCGTTCAGCACGCGAACCAGGCTTTCTTCGAGGCCGTTGACGACAACTCGACCATGGCTTGGCACGGTGCGCACAAGGTGATGGAACTGGCGCTCGATCATGGCCAGGTCGTCAAAGATGTCGGCGTGGTCAAACTCCAGGTTGTTGAGCACTGCGGTGCGCGGGCGGTAGTGGACGAATTTGCTGCGCTTGTCGAAGAAGGCGGTGTCGTATTCGTCGGCTTCTATGACGAAGCATTTTTTCCCTCCAAGGCGAGCAGAGACACCGAAATTCATCGGCACACCGCCGACTAAAAACCCCGGTTGCAGGCCCGCGCTCTCCAGTATCCAGGCCAGCATGGCGGTCGTTGTCGTCTTGCCATGCGTCCCTGCCACCGCCAGCACGTGGCGGCCTTGCAGCACGTGCTCTGCCAGCCACTGCGGGCCGCTGGTGTAGGGCAGGCCGGCGTCCAGAACGGCTTCCATCAGCGGGAATTTTGGGGTGCCACCAGGCAGATGCACGCGGCTGACCACGTTGCCGATGACGAACACGTCAGGCATTAACGCAAGCTGGTCAGCCCCGAAGCCTTCAATGAGTTCAATGCCCAAAGCGCGTAGCTGGACGCTCATCGGCGGGTAGACGCCGGTGTCGCAGCCAGTGACTTTGTGGCCGGCCTCACGCGCCAGTGCGGCCAGGCCGCCCATGAAAGTGCCGCAAATACCGAGAATATGGATGTGCATGGACTGATTTTAGCTTTATTTGCTGATATTAACCTTAAAAAAGGCCTATAGCCCGCGTCCACACTACATAAGTAGATATTAAAAACATAGCAAACTGAAAGCGCAGTCAGCGTGCGCGCGTGGGTTCTCAGGTGCTCAGGCGCTCGGGCATCTTTTCTGGCCGCAGCGCCCAGCGTGGAAACCGCTCCAATAAGTGGTTGAGCGACTGGGGCGTGTTCATCGTCGTGGCCTGCATTGGGTTTCCCGTCTCGGCTGCGGCGAGGCGGACCACCCTAAAAAAAGCCCCAAAAAAAGCAATGTACGGTGATCGGTCTGGTCAATCAATAGACAATGTCCCTCAATGAACACGACTAAATCAGAGATTGCCGCTGTGGCTGCCCGCCTGGTAGTGGAAGAAGGCCTGGAGTACGGGCCGGCCAAGCGACGTGCGGTCAAGGCGATGAAGTTGCCTGCGCGCACGGCACTGCCGGGCAATGATGAGATTGAAGAAGAGGTCCAGGACTACATCGCCTTGTTTTGTGCCGAGACGCAACCCGGCGAGTTGCTCGCCCTGCGGGAACATGCCTTAGCCTGGATGGTTCGCATGGCAGGTTTCAGACCGCATTTGGGTGGCGCAGTCTGGCACGGCACGGCAACCCGACTCAACGATATTTACATTCAGCTATTTTGTGATGACTCCAAGTCGGCAGAAATCGCGCTCATCGACTTCCGCGTCAACTATGTGCCGCGCACCGTCACGGGATTCAATGGCGAGTCGGTGGACGCACTGAGCGTGCACAGTTTTTGCAAACGCCTGAATGAAGAGATCGGCGTTCATTTGCTGGTCTACGACCACAACGACCTGCGCGGCGCACTGCGGGCCGACGCCAAAGGCCGCGCGCCTAGGGGTGATATGGCGGCCGTTCAGCGTTTGTTGCATGATGCAATG
>JANMVO010000381.1:0-2171 GCA_031392805.1 Rhodoferax sp.
CTATCTGCTCACCCAACCGCCACCGGGCGTGGCCAGGCTGATTGGCAGCGACGCATCGCACGCCTGGGTCTCGGTCTATATTCCTGATTTTCCTGCCGGGGCGCGCTGGTGCGACTTTGACCCCACCAACAACAAAGATGGATGGGGCACCCCCGGTGAGGACTACATCACCTTGGCCACCGGCCGCGACTACGCCGATGTGTCACCGATACGCGGCGTGATTCATGGCGGTGCCAACCACACGCTGTATGTGGGGGTGACGGTGGAACCGGCTGACACGGGCACAATGAGGCAGAGCCAATTTCAAGGGTTGGGGCAGGGTCAGTCGCAAGGCCAGTCTCAAGGGCAGTCCCAGAGCCAATCGCAAGGCACTTCACACAGCCAGAGTCAAGGCCAGGACCGCTGATCAGCCTGGGGTGATCGATTTGCCTCAAATAAGGGTCCAATTCTCCAAGGGCACCCCATACAAAGCAAAGTCAGCAGTGTTGTTGGTGACCAGCACGACGTTGGCCGCCAGCGCGTGAGCCGCAATCATTCGGTCAAAACTGCTTTTTCTATTGGGAAACTGTTGCGACAGCCTGCCAAAGGCCGTCGCCGCCTTCACATCGAATGCAAGTACGGAAATCGCTTTGAGCAGGCCCTCAAACTGCGCGCCATCGCTTTGCGTATCCAACCCGCATGACAACTCCGCCCAGGTGACAGCGCTAATAACCACCTCCCCTTGCCTGCATTCTTTGAATCTGGCAATGACTTGGGCTGGTTGTTTCTCCATCAGATAAATGCAAATATTCGTATCAAGCATGTACTTGATCACTTCTTGCTCCGGCTGCGGCTGGCTTCTACAAATTCAGGGCGCTTCAACCCACCTGCCGCAGCATGCTTTTTCAACGCTGCGAACAGGTGGGGCACATGCTCCATGGTTTTTTCAAGGGGCTGAACAATGATTCTGTCGCCCACGCGCGTAACGACCAGCTCTGTCTTTGGGGGAAACGCAAGGTCGGCCGGCAAACGGACAGCTTGCGAGTTTCCGGCTTGAAACTGCCGGGTTGTAAAAGCATGGTGCATGGTTTTTTCCTCCTGCGAAAATTGGTAATAACATGATATCACGGCGCAAACGCGAGCCCCCGGCGGGCCCCAAGCGACATCAGCGCCATGACGGTGGCGCCCAGACAAAACACCACGGAACACAGCGCGTTCACGCGCGACATAGCCAAGCTCCAGGAAGCCGCCGCCAGGGCGTCGGTCGCGCCAATCATCACACGGGCTACATTTCAAGTCATAATTTGCGCATGCACCCGAGCGACAAGCTTACAAACCCCTATGCCGCCGATCAGCCCGTCTTCAGGGCGGCGGTTCAGTCCAAAAAGGTTTATCCGCCGCGTTTGCGTTCCCGCTTTCCTGTAGGCATCGCGCGGCGGCAGATAAACGCTGATCGTTAGCCGTCAAGGGGCCGATCCGCAGCACCGGGCCGCCACAAAGCATCGCAACTGTGTCCTAATTCAATCGGAGATCAATATGTCGAATGCAATGGAGCCAAAGCACTTCCAGCCAGGAGAAGGCAAGACGTTCAAGATCGGTCGGATGACTATGACGTTCAAGACAACCGCCGGCGAGAATTGGAACGCGTACACCGTATGTGAAGCAATCGAACCTCCCGAGTCCGGCGCCGGCTACCACCGGCATCCGACTTACGACGAGACCTTCATCATTTGCGAAGGGCACTACGACTTCCGCCTGGATGGAAAGGTGTTGAAGCTTGGCCCGGGCGAGGTTGTATTCGTTCCGCGTGGAACCGCCCACGGTTTCGTAAGCACCGGGCCCGAAGTAGGTCGTCAAATCATCATCAGTTCACCCGGAGGCGTCTTCGACGCCATGATCGCTGAAGTCACGATGCTTGATACAGGAAGCCCCACACGCCAAGCATCGGATGACGCCAAGGCTATCGCAACGAAGTACGGGCTACAGTTTTTGCCTTCGTAAGCGAAGCCAGGCCGTCGGCAGCACGCCTCCGCGCATGACGGCTAACGAATAAGCGTTAGAGGGGAGAAAATAGATGGGCGTAATTGCAAAGTTCGTGTATGAAATAAGGCCGGGTCGCTTCAACGATTTCATGGCGATTCTCGGGCAAGCCGCAAGCCCCAAATTCAACAGCACCGCAATGCCCAAAAGCG